>JAABUB010000050.1 GCA_011389575.1 Desulfotignum sp.
ATATAAGGAGGAGATCGTTGAACTACTCAGGTTATGCTTCACTTCATGCGCGACACATCCCTGAAAAGGTTTGTCTGATTGAAAGAACTCCTGCATCAGGCACAAGGCGCACCTTTACCTGGCAGGAATTCAATGATGAAATC
This sequence comes from Desulfotignum sp., assembly GCA_011389575.1. Lineage (GTDB taxonomy): Bacteria > Desulfobacterota > Desulfobacteria > Desulfobacterales > Desulfobacteraceae > Desulfotignum. The sequence continues at coordinate 144 of JAABUB010000050.1, forward strand.
AACCGCACCGCCAATTACCTGGCAAAAGAGCTGGGGGTGAAAAAAGGTGATTTTGTCATGCACCTCCAGAACAATTCTTTGGAATGGCTGGTAACCTATTATGCCATCATCCGCCTGGGTGCTTTGGTGGTGCCTTTGAACTTCCGGTTTGAAAGTCCGGATATCCAGTATGCTGCCGGGGTCTGCAACCCGGATGTATTCATACTGGGATCGGAATTTCTGGGCGTGGTTCAGCCGATCCAGAAAACCCTTGCCTCCATCAAGCACTTTATCTGTGTGGGCGAAACCGTGCCTGAAGACATGATCGATTTTGCCGCCATCCAGCAATACAAGGACACCCATGATGCCATGGTGGAGGTGGAAAGGGACCATGGCCTGGCCATGATGTTCACCTCCGGTACCACGGGCAAACCCAAGCCCGTGCTGCACACCCACTATTCTCTTAACAGCACCGCCGTTGGTAACGGCATGACCTATTTTGTGCAAAAAGATGACAACTACCTGATATTTCTGCCCCTGTATCACTCCGGCACCTTGTTTTTGTGGGCCCCGTTTTATGCCACCGGCGCTGCCGGCACCATTATCAAAGATTTTAAAGATCCCAAATGGATCATAGAAGCCATGGCAGCGGAAGGGTGTACAGATACGCTTTTTGTGGTTCCCATTGCCATAGCCATTCTCAATGGCATGAATAACAAGACCATTAAGCTCGAAGAGTATGATCTGTCTGCCTGGAAATACATGGAGGTGGGTGCCCAGCCCGTGCCTTTTGACATCATGAAGGAACTGGTGGAAAAACTGCCCTGCAAGGTTTCCAATATTTACGGTATTACCGAAGGCGGCGGGGGCGGTACCTTCAACCTGTATCCGGAAGATGTGCTCACCAAGCCCGGTTCCATTGGCAAACCCACATTCGGGGTAGAGGCAAAAATCGTAGATCCCTTAGGGGATGAACTGCCTGCCGAAGAGGTGGGAGAACTGGTATTCAGAACACCGCGCATGATGTATGAATATTATTCCAATGCTGAAAAAACGGCAGAAACCATAAAAAATGGTTGGCTTTATACCGGAGATTTATTAAAGATGGACAAGGATGGATATTTTTATATTGTGGACCGCATGAAAGACATGATTACCAGCGGCGGAGAAAACATCTATCCGGTGGAGATAGAAGATGCGCTTATGGACCACCCGGATATCGATGATGTCGCGTGTATAGGATATCCGGATGACCGGCTGGTGGAAATTGTCATGGCCGTGGTTCAGATCAAGGACGGACGGCAGATGACCGAAGAAGATGTGATTGAATTTGCCAAATCCAAACTGTCGTTGTACAAGGTTCCCAGGAAGGTGAGTTTTGATGAAGTGCCCAGAAATCCCACAGGCAAATTGATGAAACCCCAGCTCAGACAAAAATATACCGGTCGCAAAGAGGCGTTCAAGCAACTGGCATAGGTTCCAGAATAAAGTTACAACCAGTGCGGATGCAAAGGGCCTGCCGCACTGACAACAGTATAACTTTAACCGTAAGGAAAGGAACAGACATTATGAGATTTCCAACAATTTTTGGTTTTTTGCTGGTATTGACGGTGGCTATCTTCACGTTCACAGGTTCCGCTCTGGCTGCTGCCCCCTCACTTGACAAATGGAAACCCGATTTTGATCCCAAAGGTGCCAAATACCGGTGCATTGTTTCCAATGTTTCCACACCCGCCCTGGTGGGCACCCATGCCGGGTTTGAAATGCGGGATGCGTTGTGGGAACGTACCAACGGCCAGATTTACATCGATTTTAAACCCCTTTCCATCCTTGGCGGTGAAGTGGAAGTGCTCAACATGCTCCAGATGGGCGCCATCCAGGGCATGGGCGTATCTTCGGTGGCATCCACCAACCTGGGACCCAGGTTCGGTATTGTCAATTTGCCGTTTCTGGTTGATTCCTATGAAAAACTGGACAAGTTCATTGCCAATGAAAAATTGTTCAACCATTTTATGAATGCCATGGACCACCAGGGTATCACGGGTCTGGATATAACAGGATACGGCCACTATGGCTGGGCTACCACGGAACCGGTGAGAACCATTGAAGATGCCAAAAAAATAAAATTCCGGACTGCCGAAGCTGCCGTGAACCAACTGTCTTACAGAAACTGGGGATTCAACCCGGTGTCCATGCCCTGGCCTGATGTGCCGGTGGCATTGAAACAGGGGGTCATCACCGGTCTGGACCACACCCTGGCCGTGTGCTACCTGACCAAAAAATTTGAAGTGGCCAAATATTTTACCGAGATCAACTATGCCCAGGGGCTGTTTATCTGGATTTTCAACAAGGCATGGCTGGCCAGCCTGCCCGATGATTTGCGGCAGACCTTTATTGAGACGGTACATGATGTCGCTGCTGTCAACCGGAAAAAAACGGCTGTCTGGGAACAGGAGAACAAAGTGGCTGCCCAGGCGGAAGGGGTGGAATTCATCCAGCTGCCTGATGCGGATATAGAAATTCTCAAAGAACAGAGCAAGCCCACCTATGAAAAATATGCGCCTGAGATCAACAAACTGTATCCCGGAGATACCTATAAACCGGATAATTATCTCAAGGAAGTGCAGGATTTTTTAAGCGAATAGGATCAGACTATTGCGTGAGTCAGGCTTGTTTTATCATGCAAGCCTGACCACAATTTGAAAGATCAACCCCCAAAGTTGCGTTAATCATTAGCCTGGGAATGTGTTTATGTCTGGAAAATTACTGAGGAAACTTGATAAGGCTGCCAGCCATTTTGAAGAATGGACCCTTTTCATTATTGTTATCGCAGCGTTGATCGCTTTGTTTTTCAATGTTGTACTGCGGTATGGATTTAACTACACCCTTGCCTGGAGTGAAGAACTGGTCCGGATTGTGATCATTTACTCCACCTTCGTGGGGGCCAGCGTGGCGGTCAAGCAGCGGGCCATGATCCGGATCGACGCCGTAGTCCAGATTTTTCCCAAATTAAAAAAAGGCCTGACCTTTTATACCAATATCCTGATGCTGGTGTTTGCCGGGATGATGATTTATTATGGATATAAAATGACCTATCTCCAGTTTTTGACCCACCAGAAAACCATCATCATGCAGATTCCCCTGGTTATTGTATACGCTGTCATGCCTGTTACAGGCATGATGATATTTCTCAGGACGATTCAGGTCATGGTTCAGGATTTTTCATCAAAATAAAAAGGGCCTTTTTTCATGCAGACAAGTGATCTGATTATTCTCTGTATTCTGTTGGGGTGCATGTTTACCTATGTACCGGTTTTTTTGTGTCTGTTTTTCACCGCTACCATCGGGCTGATTTTTTTTCTGGACATGCCCCTGGGCCTTTTGATCCAGACCCTTTTCAGGAGCCTGGATAATTTTTCTCTGGTGGTGGTGCTGTTTTTTATCCTTTGCGGCAATATCATGAGCAAGGGAAAAACCGTGGAAAAACTGATCAACCTGGCCAATGCCCTGGTGAGCTGGCTGCCGGGCGGCTTAGGCATGGCCGGAGTCATCGGATGCGGATTGTTCGGCGCCATCTCCGGTTCCACTGTGGCCACGGTGGTGGCCCTTGGCGGGTTCATGATACCGGCCCTGATGAAAAACGGGTATGATGAAAAATATACCCTGGGGCTTATGACCACCTCCCCGAACCTGGGGGTGATTATCCCCCCCAGCATCAGCATGATCTTTTATTCCATGATCAGCAATGTGTCGTTGGAAGGGTTGTTTATCACCGGTTTCATCCCCGGGATGTTGATTATTTTCTGTGTCTGTCTCTACAGCTGGCTCAAATACAGGAACAGAACCGATATCAAACGGCTGCCCGCCCCCAGAATGGGTGATTTGCTGGCCATTTTCAAGGAAGGCTTCTGGGCGTTGATGCTCATTGTCATCATCTTCGGCGGGATATTCTCCGGGATGTTCACCGCCAATGAGGCAGCGGTGGTGGCATCGGTATATGCGCTTTTTGTGGAATATTTTATCTACCGGTCCATGGGTTTTAACGACATCAAGGATGTGACCGTCAGTTCTGCGGTCACCTCGGCCACCCTCCTGCTTATCGTGGCAGCAGCCACCTGTTTCGGCAGGTATCTTACTTTTGAAAATATCCCCAACCGGGTGGCAGAGGTGGTGGTGGCCACCATCCACTCTCCGATCATGTTTTTACTGGCCATGAATATTCTGCTTCTCATCATCGGCATGTTCATGGATATTATTTCCGCCACCCTGATTCTGGGACCGGTGTTTCTGCCGCTGTTGGGACCGTTCGGGGTGGATCCCATGCATTTTGGCCTGATCATGACCGTGAACCTGGCCATCGGGTACTGTACCCCGCCCATGGGGGTGAGCCTGTTTATCACCGGGGCCCTGGCCAAGCGGGATATTATCTATGTGTCCCGGGCCATATGGCCGTTTCTGATCATACAGCTCAGCGTACTGTTTTTCCTGACCTATTTCCCCCAGGTGGTTTTGTTTCTGCCCCGGGTGTTCGGGTATAACTAAATTCCTTTATCAATGATATTGGCACTGTGACGGAGCCGTTCCTGGATACCCCGGGATACCGTCCAGTGCTTTTCAAAATCATCCCAGAAGTCCCGGTTCTCCTCCTTCCAGTTTTCACCGAACCGCAGGTCGAAATGGTCCCCGAGCTTGTCAAACAAAAGTTTCCAGGTGGGTTTGCCCTGGCTTTTTGCCCCCATGAATTCATCGATCAGGGTGTCCAGCTCACTTAAATGTTCCTTGGACAGATAGGAAACAGCCCCTTTTTTAATGGACTCTATCAATGACTGGGGGTTCATGGCATTGGCAGTGAGCATGATGGCCGGAATGTCGCGCTGGACACATTCCTCTAAAAGTTTGATCCCGTTGACCCCCATGATGTCCAGGATGGCCAGGTCATAGCGGGTGTTAAATATTTTTTCCGATGCAGTTTCATAGTCCTTTGCCGCATCCACTTTTGCCGTATCAAGAATTTCCTGGATGGTTTCAATGATATCCTGTTCATCATCCACTGCCAGTATGTGCTTGTCTTTAAGAAAGGATTTGGTCATGGTGATTTCTCCTTATCCCATATGTATATTAAAAGGTTTTGTTATCTGTTAACTTGGTATTGTTTTGTGAAAAACCGATTTTTCCTAAAAAATATTAATAAGTCTGGTTTTGTTTCCTAATTTTAATTAGTTACCGGAACCTAATGAAAAAGTCAAGAAGGAACTCTATTAGAGGCGTTGCGCCTGAGGTCGCTGAAAAATTAAAAATGGTTGCAAGAAAACAAGGCAAGAGTGTTAATCGTGTTATTCTTGAACTCATCGAAACAAGTCTTGGCATAAATATCGCCCCTTTCTTTGAGTGTTGACAAAGGCACCGATATGGCGTACATTTCCGGGGTCTGGTTATTGCACCGCTGAACTCTGATCACGACAGAGCCGGCTTTTATTGTAATGTGGACACATTGGATCATTATATTCATAAGCAGGCCGGGCAGGATATCAAACGCAGCATCAGTCGTATTTTTGTTGCAGAGCAGTCTGGCAATTCTAAAGAGATGCTGGGCTATTACAGCTTGCGTACATTATCTATTGAACTGAGCCAATTACCCGAAAATCTGACCAGAAAGCTGCCCAGACATCCCATACCTGCTGCCCTGATTGGCAGGCTTGCAGTCAAAAAAGACACAAACGTAACCATACGTCTCCTTCATGAACCCGGAAAGAACGACCCGGAACATGCCGGCATACACGATACTGTCCGGGATGAAATGATTCTTGCTGAACGCATCACCGAAACTATGGACACCCTGTACCCTTTCCCCTAGAACTAAGCTAACGGCTAACAGCTAAAAGCTAAAAGCTAACAGGTATAACTAATGAAAGATTTCATTGAAACGGCAGCAGTTTCTTCCCAAACCGCACCCGGTAAAACAGGCACGGGTTTCCGCAGGTTCTCCCATTTGTCCGGGTGCCCGGACCTGGCCCATGCCGTGTTTGACCGCACAGGGGGGGTGAGCACCCCCCCTTTTGACTCTTTGAATGTGGGGTTCAGTACGGGTGATGACCCGGGTGCTGTCATGGAAAACCGCAGCCGGATCCTGTCTTTTCTTGGCCTGTCCCGGGCCTTGTTTGTGAACCAGGTGCACGGCAGTGATATTCTGATGCTGCCCGCAGCAAAAGCAGATCCGCAATTGTTCTGGAAACCGGGCATTCCTGCGCCCAAAACCTGTATCACCGCCGACGGCATGGTCACCGACCTGCCTGATCTTGCCCTGGTCATCCAGGTGGCGGACTGCCAGGCAGTGCTCCTGGCCGATCCCCGTAAAAAGGTCATCGCCAATGTGCATTCCGGGTGGCGGGGCAGCCTGGAAAATATCATTGGAACATGCGTGGATGTGATGACCGGCAGATTCGGATGCCGTCCCCAAGATATTCTGGCAGGCATATCTCCTTCCCTGGGGCCCTGCTGTGCTGAATTTAAACATTTTCGCAAAGAAATCCCGCAGCATCTGTGGCAGTACAAACATCCGGACAAACACTATTTTGATTTCTGGGCACTTTCCTGTGACCAGCTTCTGGAAAAAGGCCTGCGCCCTGATCATGTAAAAAATATGTGTTTGTGCACCCGATGCCGTCCGGACCGTTTTTTTTCATATCGAAATGCCAAAAAAACCGGCAGATTTGCCTGTGCAATAGGTCTTTTGTGATGCTGCAAAAGAATGCAGAATCAGGTTTTTTTCACGTTGACTTCACACAAAGCATATGGTATTTGCTCAGAGGTAAACTGATCTTTGAACTGCCAGATACCAATATAAGAAAGGCGGCAGATGAAAAAGGAAACCGGCAATAACCTCAGAGAACTGGGTTATTTTGCCAGCCTCGGCATCTCGGTTGCGCTTTCGATTTTTATCGGCCTCGGACTGGGGCTCTGGCTGGATAAGAAGTTTGACACAGACCCTGTCCTGATGTTTGTAGGGCTGGGCCTGGGCATTGTAGCCGGGTTCAGCAATATCATCAGGGCCGGCAAAAAAGGGAAGAATTATTAATGCAGGATCTGACAAAAGTGGTTGATCTTGTCACAAAATCCAACTGGCTGCTGCTGGTACTTGCCGGGCTGGTGGCGCTTATGACTACCTCCACGGCTGTTTATCTGGGCGTGATAGCCGGCGGATTGATTGTGGCAGTCAATTTTCACCTTTTGAAAAGAACCATTAACAACAATATCTGTCCCGAAGCGGTATCAGAAAAGGGCCGGTCCCTGGTGGGCCATGTCCTGGTGAAATATTACATCCGATTTGTGATCAGCAGTATCCTTATTTTTCTGCTGATATCAAACCATATTGTTCATCCGCTGGGGCTTCTGGCGGGGCTTTCGGTGGTGGTTGCAAGCGTGTTCCTGGTAACACTGCTTGTGGTGACAAGACTATATTTTAAGGAGGCGGTATAAGGTGGAACATCCATATTTATTTCTGACATCTGTGTTTGGACTGTTTGGCTTGGAAGAATGGGCAGCGCATCATCCCCATGTGACCTATATGTGGCTGGCCATGATTATCTTGATTGTTTTCGGCTGGCTGGCCGGTAAAAGCGTATCCCTGGTGCCGGAGACAGCCCAGAATGTGTTTGAAGTCCTGATTTCCGGTCTGGAGGAATTCGTGGTCAGTATCACCGGAGAAGAGGGCCGCAAATCCTATCCCTTGTTGATTTCTATTTTTCTGTTTGTTCTGGTGGGCAATCTCATGGGCCTTGTGCCGTCATTTTTCGCCCCCACAGCCAGCGTGAACACCACCATGGCCCTGGCGCTTATAGCGGTGGGCTGGAGCCATGTGGTGGGTGTCTGGCACCATGGATTCAAATATATCAAGCATTTTTTAGGGCCGGTACCCCTTATGATTCCTTTGTTTCTGCCCATTGAGCTTATCGCCCATTTGGCGCGGGTGCTGTCATTGACTTTCCGTTTGTTTGGAAACATGATGGGCCATGAACTGGTGGTGCTCATTCTGCTCATGCTGGGCGGCATGTTTCTGGCACCGCTGCCGGTCATGGCCATGGGTGTTTTTGTGGCCCTGGTCCAGGCGTTCGTGTTTTTTCTTTTGTCCACCATGTATATTGCCGGGGCCATTGAAGAAGCACATTAATACTTGTGTTTGTTACGGGAAATGGAAGAAGCCCGTTTGTTGTAGTTATATTCATTTAACTTAAAGGTTAGAAGGAGTAAAAAATGGAATTTCTTGTTGGAAGTGTATGGGCAGCTGGTCTTGCCATCGGTATTGCCGCATTCGGTTGCGGTATTGGACAGGGTCTGGGCCTGAACGGCGCCATGAGCGGTATTTCCAGAAATCCGGAAGCAGCCGGTAAAATTCAGGTGAACATGCTCATCGGTCTGGCACTCATCGAATCGCTGTGTATTTATGCACTGGTTGTATCCTTGATTCTCATGTATGCCCATCCTGCACTGGAGGCGGCTACTGCTGCACTTGGCGCACACTAGACCATACAAAGTTTTACAATGAGATAGAAGACAAAAAGGTGCCGGGCAGCAGCCCTGCACCTTTTTGTTTAACGGGAGGTAGGTATATGAACCATTCATCCATTGAGCTTGCTCCCATGCCTGAAGATGCCGGCCAAAAGGTCCGGCGTGCGTTTCGGGTGCCTGTGGATCCGGAAGAACCCGTTTATGTTGTTATTGCTGCAATCTCCTATCCTGTTTCAGATATTAGCCTGGATGGCGTCAGTTTCTCTGTTGAAGACAACCAGCGCTTTGAGACAGGGCAAACCCTGTCCCCCTGCAGGCTGCAGTTCAAAAATTCTGTATTAACAGATTTGGAAGCACAGGTTGTGCATTGTTCTTTTCCTGCACAGGGCAGTGATCTGTGGCAGTTGGGCATCCAGTGGGTCCATATGAAAAATTCCGAGAAAAAAGAACTGGAACAGATGTTGACCCGGTTGAAAAAAAATGCGCTGGCAAAGTCCAAAGCATCTGGACCGGATCATCCAGGCGAGGAAGCATGAACCAGAAAAAAGACATTATGGGACAAATCCTGTCCGGAGATGATGAGGCAGGCCAGGGCCCGCCCCGGGAACTGGACTGCCTGATATACCGCAGTGTTTCCGGAGAAGCAGAATATGAGGCTTTTCACGAACCTTCAAAAGAATCCTGGAAAGTGTCCAAGGACAATGTGTCTGTGGAGGTGTGGGAAAGTACAGCCAAGATCCGGATGCGGGTTTCTTTGGGCAAAAACAGACAGGTTTCCATGAAACGGATAGCCAGTATTGCTGTTGATGCCATTCTCAAAGAATTGAAAAAGGAGGATTAGGGTGATTATTGTCTGTCCCAAATGCAGCAGAAAGCACAATGTCAGTCCGGATGCGGTGAAGCCCTATATTGGTACCGGCAAAAAGCTTACCGCCACCTGCAAATCCTGCAGACACAGATTCCCTGTGCTTGTGGACGAACTTTTTGCCCACAAAGGCGAACCAGAACCCCCAAAAGCATTCAAGGCAAGAAAGATCTGTGTGACCCTGAGCAAAGGCGGGGTGGGAAAAACCACCACTGCCGTCAATCTGGGCAGTGGACTGGCCCTGGCCGGGTATAAGGTGTTGCTGGTGGACACAGATACCCAGGGACAGTCTGCCTATATGCTGGGCAAAAAGCCGGTTGCCGGCCTGACTGAACTGCTCACCCAGGAATTGACACCTGCTGAATGTATTCTGGAAGCCCGGAAAAATTTGTGGCTTCTGGGGGGTGGAAAATCTCTGGCAGGGGTAAAACGCATCATTGACCGAAAAAGTTTTGGTGCTGAATGGACCTTGTCCGAAGCCCTGGCACCTTTAGACCGGCAATTTGATTTTATCATCATGGATACCTCTCCGGGCTGGGACCAGCTCATTGTGAATGTGCTGTTTTATGCCAAAGAGGTGCTGGTACCCGTGGCATTGGAAGTCATGCCCCTTCACGGCCTGGCAGAATTTTTAAAGAGCCTGGGCTCCATTCAGAAATACCGCAAGGAAATTGTGCTCAAATACATTGTGCCGACCTTTCTGGATACCCGGATTAAAGGCCCCCAGAGCCTTTATGCCCAGTTGAAAAAATTATATCCTGATACCATTTGTCCACCTGTCCGCTACAATGAAAGTTTGACAGAGGCGCCGTCCTTTGGCAAAACCATTTTTGAATTTGCGCCGGGGTCCACTGCGTCCGCGGATTACCGGAAGCTGGTCAGAATAGTGAGTTTAAATGATAAGGCCCTTGTCTAAAAAGGGCTTATCTCCGTTTTTTTTTTTACGTATTCGAATCCCATGGAAAAGGAATAGATAATTGTGGGAGTGAGAGGACGTATAATTATTGTTGTCATCCTTGCCAGCAGCACCATCAATCTGTTTTTATGTTTTTATTTTATTGCCCAGATTCGGGATCTGGAACTCAAAAGCCTCACAGATAAAATTGAAAAAGCCGCCCACATGATGAGACTGGTGAATGCCAGGCCCCTTTATAATGTGGACAAGGAAACTTTGAAAATCAACATGGCGGTTTTTTTTGACGATGCAAACATGAAGCATATCTCCATTCATGATGCAGCTACTGACACTGACATCCAGCTGACCAGAGAATTCGCACCCGGGGGCATGGATATTCAAAAAGTTTTTTATATTTCCCACCAGGGGTTGAGACTGGGCAAGATGCGGGTAATATATTCCACCAGTCTGCTGGAAAAGAAACTGGACAAATTTCGTACCCAGATGCTTTTTTCCACCTTTGGCGTCATCCTGATTATGGTGGTGGCGCTGGTGTTTATCATCAACCGATTAATGGCACCCATAACCAGACTGGCAGCGGCCGCCTCTGAAATTGCCCGGGGAAATCTTGACAGGCAGATACCCCGGTACGGAACAGGAGAAGTGGGGGAGCTGGCCAGAAATTTTGGATTGATGCAGGATGCTGTCAAAGAAAAAATTACCGACCTGGACCATACCAACCAGAAACTGAAAGAGCAGATCCGGCAAAAGGAAATCAAGGAAAAAAAGATCCTGCACCAGAGCAGGACTGTTTCTACGATGAATACCTTTTTTCAAAGATCCATGACAGCCGGTTCCTGTCAGGAAGTTGCAGAAATTTTTATTCCCCTTGCCCTGGAAATTATTGACAGCAAATACTGTTTTGTGGGTGAGGTGGACAAGATGCAGCCCGAGCACATAGATGTTCTGGCGATTTCCCAACAGGCCCTTGCCGACTGCGCCTTTACAGAGATGGAAAAAGAAATACGGCTCAAAGGGACCTTTATAAGCGGTATCCGGGCCAGGGTGATCAAAGAGAACACCGTGATTATAGCCAATGACCTTGTCAACCACCCGGATATTGGAAACATGCCTGATGCCCATCTTCCCCTTGTCAATTTTCTGGGGGTGCCCCTGCGGGCGGGGTCGAAAATAAACGGTATTGTGGCATTCAGCGGAAAACCAACCGGATATGATACCGGGGACAAAGAAGCAGCCCAGCTGCTTGCAATGGCATTGACCGAAGCATTGACCCTTAAACACCAGGAAGAAGAAAAACACAGGCTGGAAGAAATGATGATCCAGTCGGAAAAAATGGTGTCTCTGGGAGGACTGGCAGCAGGCATGGCCCATGAAATCAACAATCCTCTGGCCGGTATTCTGCAGAACACCCAGGTTATCCAGAACCGGCTGCAAAACAAACTGCCTGCCAACCGGGCAGCTGCCAAAGAGGTGGGACTGGATCTGGACCAAATGGCTTCCTATCTGGTAAAACGCGATATTTTTAAAATGACCGACGCTGTCTTGACCGCCGGCAGACGGGCAGCAGCCATAGTTTCCAATATGCTGTCTTTTTCCAGAAAATCAGACGCAGGATTTGTACAAGAAGATCTGGCAAAACTGATGGACCAGACTCTGGAGCTGGCAAAAAGTGATTATAACCTGAAAAAACAGTTTGATTTTAAAAAGATCCGCATAGAAAAAGATTACCAGCCCGGACTGCCCGGGGTCGCCTGCAAATCCAGCGAAATCCAGCAGGTGTTTTTCAATATCCTGTCCAATGGTGCCCAGGCCATGATGTCAGGGGCAATGGACCAGGAACCCTGTTTTTTCCTGCGGCTGTTCAAAAACAACGGCATGGTCTGTGTCCAGATCCGGGACAACGGCCCCGGCATGAACGCAGCGCACAGAAAACGGATATTTGAGCCCTTTTTTACCACCAAAAGTGTCGGCCACGGCACAGGCCTGGGCCTGGCAGTTTCCTATTTTATCATTACAGAAAACCACAATGGGCAGATTCTGGTGGATGCCAGTCCCGGCCGGGGCAGCTGTTTTACCATCAATCTGCCCGTATAGGCAGTTTTTTTAATCTGGCGGCCCTGGTTTGCTGGTTTGTACCGCATTAATGAAGCCGCCGGACTGTATCATTTTTTTTCAGACCGGGTTCAGGTCAGACCGGGTTCAGGTTCTCACCGGTTCCTCGCCAGTCTCTTGTCAGGCCGGCCTGGTACAAAAAATCACAGGTTGGCGACCTCCTCGGCAGTGATGACATGGATCTGCCGCTCTTCCAAAATTTTGAGGGCTTTTTCATGGTCATCGAACCGAAATACCATGATGGCGTTTTTGCCCTTGGGATTGGCAAAAGCATACATGTATTCCACATTGAGGTTCTGCATCCACAAGGGATCCAGTACATTGTTGAGACCGCCTGGTTCGTCAATCACTTCCACGGCCAGCACCCTGGTTCTTCCCACGGTGAATCCTTCTTTTCGTAAGGCCTGTTCCGCCTTGTCATTGTCGTTCACAATGAGCCGCAGTACCCCGAAATCCGTGGTGTCTGCCAAAGACAAAGCCCGGATGTTCACATGGGCATCCCGCAGGATAGCGGTTATCTCAGCCAGTCGTCCTTCTTTATTTTCTACAAATACAGATATCTGTTCAGCAAGCATGTGGAATCTCCTTATTTTTTATAGGTTTCTTTTGTCGATCACCCGGACAGCCTTTCCCTGGCTGCGTGCAATGGCTTTTGGCTCTACGAGCATGACTTTGGCGGACACCCCCAGGGTTTCTTTGATATCAAAGGCAATGGTATTTTCCATGGTCTGGAGGCTTTTGATATCATCGGAAAAAAGGCTTTCATCTATTTCCACTTTTACGGTGAGGGTATCCAGGTTGTCTTTTCTGTCCACTTCCAGTTGATAATGGGGCTGAATTTTCCCGGTTTCCATGAGCACGCTTTCGATCTGGGAAGGAAATACATTGACCCCCCGGATGATGAGCATGTCATCGGTGCGGCCGGCAGGCTTGGTCATGCGGATATGGGTCCGGCCGCAGGCGCAGGGCGTGGGGTTTAAAGAGGAAATATCTCTGGTGCGGTACCGGATGATGGGAAAGGCCTCCTTGGTAATGGAAGTGAACACCACTTCCCCTGCTTCACCATGGGGCAGGATTTTTCCTGTGTCCGGATCGATGATTTCCACGATAAAATGGTCCTCGAATACATGCAGCCCGTTTTGTTCTTCACGGCATTCTATGGAAACCCCGGGGCCGATCACTTCACTGAGTCCGTAAATGTCCACGGCCTTGAGGTAAAGTTTTGCTTCCAGTTCCGTGCGCATGCTTTCGGTCCAGGGTTCTGCCCCGAAAATGCCTGAGGTAAAGGACAGATCCTTGAAATCCACGCCCATGTCATCTGCCACCTCTGCCAGGTGGAGAATATAAGAAGGGGTGCCGCACAAAATAGTGGGTTTGAAATCCTTCATAATGGTGATCTGTCGTCTGGTGTTGCCGCCGGATACCGGAATCACCGACGCCCCTAAACGCTCGGCCCCGTAATGGGCCCCCAGGCCCCCGGTGAAAAGCCCGTACCCGAAGGCATTGTGGATGATATCCCCGGAACCGGCGCCGGCAGCTGAAAAGCTTCTGGCCATAAGTCCGGCCCAGTTTTCAATATCCCGGCGGGTATATCCCACCACCGTGGGCCTGCCGGTTGTGCCGGATGAGGCATGGATGCGCACCACCTGTTCCATGGGTACGGCAAACATGTCATAGGGGTAATTATCCCGCAGATCCTGTTTGGTGGTAAAAGGGACATGTTTCAAATCGTCCAGGCTCTGGATGTCTTTTGGCTTGATGCCTGCGGCATCAAAGCTTTTTTTATAAAATGGTACAGTTGCATATACCCGGGCAATGGTGGTCTGGAGTCGCCGCAGCTGGATGGCTTCAACACCTTCTCTGGGCATGGTTTCAAAATCAATATCAAAAATGGGCATGGGTCTTTCCTTTTAAAAAATACAGGCTGCTGCCCGGTCCGGATGCCGACCGCGCTAGTTGAGCCCGCCTTTGAACACGGGTTTGCGTTTTTCCAGAAAGGCTGCGGTGCCTTCTTTGGCATCAACACTGGCCATGGTCAGGCCGAAGGCATCATTTTCAATTCTGCAGCCGGTTTCCAGGTCTGTGTTGGTGCCGTTGTGGATGACTTCCTTGGCAGCCCGCAAAGCCACACATCCTTTGGCGGCAATATTGCCGGCGGTTTTCATGACCGCCTCCATGAGGTCTTCAGGAGCACATACCTGGTTGACCAGGCCGTAATCAAGTGCCTGCCGGGCCGTAATGTTTTTTCCGGTGAACACCATTTCCCTGGCCCGGTTGTTTCCCACCACCCGTGCCAGGCGCTGGGTGCCGCCAAAGCCCGGAATCAGGCCCAGGGTAATTTCCGGCAGCCCGAAAATCGCTTTTTCAGAGGCATAAATAAAATCGCAGGCCAACGCTGCTTCTGAACCCCCGCCCAGGGCGTATCCGTTCACCGCTGCAATGGCCGGGATGGGCAGATCTTCAATCTTTGAAAAGACCTTCTGGCCTTTTCTGGAAAAATATTTGCCCTGCAGAGGGGTCATTTCGGACAGTTCCACGATATCCGCACCTGCCACAAATGCCTTATCCCCGGCACCGGTGAGCACCAGAACCCGGATGTCAGGATTGTCCCGCACCTGGTCCAGGGCCTGGTCCAGGTCATCGAACATGGCATTGTTCAACGCATTCAATGCTTTGGGCCGGTTGAAATGTATCAGTGCAATGTTGTTTTCCATTGTCAGGATAATGTTTTCAAAAGACATGGGTTTCTCCTTGCAGTTTTGGGGGTTGCTGTTTTGTTTTATTTATATATCACAATTGCCGCGGGTTTGTTGCATCAACATATTTTTGTACGCCATCTGCAATCGCATTGCAGATATCTTCCTGGTAGGAGGGGTTCAGCAGCCGTTTACATTCAAGTTTATTGGAAATAAATGAGGTTTCAATGAGAATGGAGGGCATGCGGGCACCCAGCAGCACATAAAACGGGGCCTGTTTCACACCCAGATCCTTGATGCCGGTATATTTTTTTGTCATACCCTGGATCATGGCCTGGTGGACGTCATTGGCAAGGCGGGTGGACTCACCGATCTTGGCATGTTTCATCAGATCACTTAAAATGAATTCCAGGTCGGAAATATTTTTTCTGGAGGTGGCGTTTTCCCTGGCAGCCACGGCAATGGCCTGTTCATCCGTGGCCAGGTTCAAAAGATAGGTTTCAATGCCGGCCAGTTTTTTGTTGCGGGCCGCATTGGTATGCAGAGAAATGAACAGATCCGCCCGCTGGGTATTGGCAAGTGCGGTTCTTTCTTCCAGGGTCAGTTTGGTATCAGTGCTCCGGGTAAGGATCACCGTGCATTTGAGCCGGTCCCGCAGTTTGACTGCCAGTTTTTTGGCCATCTGCAGCACAATATCTTTTTCCCACACCCCTTTGATATACCCCGGGGCCCCGGGGTCCGCTCCGCCGTGACCCGGGTCGATGACGATTTTATGCACCCCCAGGGCCAGCTGCCGGGCGATGTCCGAGGATTTCAAATTGTCCGTGCTCATGGGACTGGATGAGAGCACATCATCTGTTTTGGCTGCCACCTGCTGCTCGAGCAGATGGTCATCGGTGCCGGCATCCGGGCCCCAGACATCGATGACAATTCGGAAGGGATCATTTAAGGAAAAAATCTTATAATTTTCATAGGATTTGATGTCCACCACCACCCGCACGGTGTGGGGAAGGTACTGGCCGGCCCTGGCCTGTTTAAGCAGATCATCATTGATGGGGGTATGTTCTGCCACCCCTTTTCCCAGCCGGGCCCGGGGTATGTCCACATAAAGCCGTTGAAAAGGTATGTTCAGATCCGGGTCTTTTTTGAGCAGGTGGTGGGAATAGGTGCGGTCTCTGGTGGCATTGATGACAACCCTGGTGTAGTCCGGGTTGGACCAGAACCGCAGGTCGGTGACACGGGCATTTGCACCCGATTCTTCCTGTTCAAAGGACTTGTGCCCGGAAGGGGTGTCTTCGGCAGTATATCCGTCCTGGTCCTGCAGGTGCGCTTCTAAGGCGGTGGTTTGCCGGTTGAAATCCGCATTCCGGTCAGAATTTTTTGTATTTTGGGCATCAGATACAGCCATATTTGGGGTTTGTTTTTTTGTTTCCGCTTTTTTGGAGCGGATATGCTTAAGGGGATGGTTTTGGGGATCCGGGCTTTCAGAAAGGGCGGTGAGCTGTGTTTTGGCCCGGGCACTGTAGGCCGAGTCCGTGTATTTGTTTCTGATTCTGATCAGCAGGTCAATGGCCCGGGTTTTGTACATTTCATCTTTTGAAAGACCGAACAGCTGCAGGTAGAGTTCGGCAGCCTTGTACATGCCGGCCGGGGCCCAGGAACTTTGTGGATTTGTCTTATAGATGGCTTCATACCGGTGGATGCATCCCAGCCATTCCGATACTTTCTGGCGTTTTACAGGAGAGTTGCGCAACGTTTTAAAGCAGGCATCTGCTGCCAGATATTGCTGCTTGGGAACCGATGCCATGCCGGTGCCGATGAAACCTGTCCAGAAAAAAAGCAGACAGATGCCTGCAGCCATGATCCAGGCAGGCCGGCAGGATATGCTGTAAGACCGGGATTTGTATGACCGGGAAAAAAACATGGGGTCAGACACCTGCCTTTTTTTTCATGTCATGCAGGAAATTAAGGGCTTCCAAAGGAGTCATATTGGAAATATCCGCCTGTTTGAGCATCTGTGACAGATCTTTGTCACCGGTGTCAAACAATTCCATCTGTCCGGGGGAGTCTCCGGGTTTTCTGCGTTTTTTTGCCACAGGTTTTTCAGGTTTCTGCACTGCGATATCAGGAACCTGTCCGCTGCCCTGTTTTTCAATGGCTGCCAGCACCTGTTTGGCTGCTGCAATGATCTGAAAAGGCACCCCTGCCAGCCTGGCCACCTGGATGCCGTAGCTTTTGTTGGTGCCCCCCTGGATCAGCTGGCGCAAAAATACAATGTTGTCGTTGAACTCCTTGACAGCGATATGAAAATTGCGTATCCGGGGTTTGGTTTCTTCCAGGTGGATCAGTTCGTGGTAATGGGTGGCAAACAAAGTTTTCACCCCTTTGCCGGACAGGTCGTGCAGATAAAGGGCAACGGCCCAGGCAATGCTCATGCCGTCATAGGTGGAGGTGCCCCTGCCGATTTCATCCAGGATGACCAGAGAATCGGGTGTGGCATTGTTCACAATGTTGGCGGTTTCTTCCATTTCCACCATAAAGGTGGACTGGCCCGAGCTTAAATTGTCCAGGGCCCCCACCCGGGTGAAGATTCGGTCCACCAGGCACAAGGATGCTTTTTGGGCCGGGACGAAAGAGCCCATCTGGGCCATGAGAACGGTGAGGGCCACCTGTCTGAGTACCGTGGATTTGCCTGCCATGTTGGGACCGGTGATCAACAGAATCTGGTTGCGTTCATTGTCCAGGTCAATGGAGTTGGGCACATACCGCTCGCCGGTAATCAGTTTTTCCACCACAGGATGGCGCCCGTCTGTGATGGCAATATGGCCTGTATCATTGATATCCGGTCTGGTATACCCGTTTTCCGATGCTGCTGTGGCCAGTCCCTGGAGCACATCCACGGTTGCGATGAAATCCGCCATTTTCAAAATATCCACTGCATTTTTCACCACCTGGTCCCGCACCGTACAGAAAATCTCGTATTCCAGGGCGTTGCGCTTGTCCTGGGCATTTAAAATGGTGGCTTCCACCTGTTTCATTTCATCGGTGATGAACCGTTCCGCATTCACCAGGGTCTGCTTGCGGATATAATTGTCCGGTACCATGGGTGCCTGGGTTTTGGACACCTCGATAAAATATCCGAACACCTTGTTGTATTTTATTTTCAAAGAAGACAGCCCGGTTTTTTCTTTTTCCTCTGCCTGGGCACTGGCAATCCAGGATTTGCCGTCCCGGGAAATGGATACCAGCTCATCGAGCTCCTTGCTGTATCCGTCATTGATCAGACCGCCTTCATTGAGCACATGGGGGGCATCTTCTCTGACGGCCATGTGTATGCGGTCTGCCAGTTCAGTCAGCCGGGTGAGCATCTTTTCCCGGTCATCCAGCCGGCTGCCGTTGAGCAAAGGATTGTCCAGGCGGGCCAGTTCCGTGAACAATGCCGGCAGCCGGGCAAGGGAGTGCTGCAGGGCCAGCAGGTCCCTGGCATTTCCCTGGCCCATGGACACTTTGCTGCCCAGCCGTTCCAGGTCATATACGGATTTTAGGAGGCTCCCAAGCGTTTGCAGGATATGGGGGGCGGCTGTCAGCTGTGCAACAGCTTCCAGGCGCAGGTTGATCCGGTCTTTGTCCACCAGGGGATGCCGGATCCAGTTTTTGATGAGCCGGCTGCCCATGGCGGTGACGGTTTTATCCAGCACCGCAATCAAAGCGCCTTTTTTGTCCTGGGTCTGGAGGTTGGCCAGCAGCTCCAGATTCCGGCAGGATCGGTCATCCAGTTTTAAAAAATGTTCCAGATCATAGGGGCAGATCTGAAAGATATGGGTGGTATCCTGCATCTGGGTGTCCTGAACATAGGCCATGACCGCACCGGCAGCGCTGATGGCAGCCGGCATCCGGCCGATGCCGAACCCGTTGAGACTGACGGTATTGAATATTTTTGTCAGCCGTTCTTTCGCATCTGCCTCCTGGAAGCTGCTTACGGGCAGATAGGTGATCTGGCGCCCGGCAAAGGCCTGGCGCAGGGTTTTGTAGGCAGGGTCTTTTTCAAAGGTGTCAGGCAGCAGGATTTCTCTGGGGTCCTGTTTTATCGCTTCGTCAATGAGGGCTGCCGGTATGCCGGAGCCTTTTTTGGGTATTTCACAGGTGGTAAAGGTGCCGGTGGATATGTCCAGGCAGGCCAGGGCGGCCCTGTCTTTGACCATGGACAGGGCCAGCAGAAAATTGTTGGCTGTTTTGTCCAGCAAAGATTCATTGAGAATCATGCCCGGGGTGATGACCCGCACCACTTCTCTTTTTACCAGCCCTTTGGCAGCAGAGACATCTTCCACCTGGTCGCAGATGGCCACCTTGCACCCGTGGGCAATGAGTTTGGCAATATAATTGTCTGCAGCCCGGTAAGGCACTCCGCACATGGGAACAGGGGAAGCATCGTTTTTGTTTCTGGAGGTCAAAGCGATTTCCAGAATGGCGGCAGCCTGTTCTGCATCCTGGTGGAACATTTCATAAAAATCGCCCATCCGGTAAAACAGAATGGTATCCTTATACTGCTCCTTGATGGACAGGTACTGGGCCATCATGGGGGTTTGCTGGCTGGTGCTGGTGCTCATGGAGGAATTTTTACAACCGCTTGTCACCGGAGAGGGGCGCTCCCGATATGTTATTTTTTTTCATTTTCAGGAGTGTCAGTCTCTGATGTGTCAGGCTTAGATGTATCAGTTTCAGATGTGTCTGTGTTGCCGCCGGCATTTGTCTCTTTTTTTTCAGGTGCCTGGTCCTGTCCGGATACAGACGTACTGGTTTCAGGTACCGGTTTTTCGGATTTTTCCGAATCTTGTGCAGCAGATGCTGTGTGTTTTTTTCCGGCAGGTTCATCAAACCCGGAACCTGGTTTTTCCTCAGATTCTGTGTCTGAAAGCGCTTTTTTTATATAAGGGTCATGGGTGAACACATCCAGGCGGGCTTGCAGGTCTTTGTTTCTGGCTGTCAGATCCGCGATTTGCCCTTGGTTTTTTTTGATTTCCCGGCCCAGTCTGTAGGCGGTTGCCAGTCCCTTCATGCCGGTGATCAGCAGACCCAGGCCAAAACATATGCCCCAGAAGGCCCAGTTGGGCAGGGCAGGGGATGCCCACTGCCATTGGTTGAATTTCAAATCAAAGGCCAAAGATCTGGCAGTGGTAAAATAATCAAAATTCTGGTAAATCAAAAGTCCGAGCAGCCCGAGGACGATCAGTAAAATCAAAAATTTTATGGTCTTCATGCATTTTCTCCAAGTGCTTTTCCTTAGGTAAATGTTTATGTTGGGTGATCATAGATTAAATTTTGGTTTTTTTCAATTTTTCTTTTAAACACCACTGTTCTTTGCATATTACCTTTTCAGGCATTGCTGCACCGCATATTACATGAAAACCGGGTTGAGCAGGTTGACTTTTTCACGAAAAGGAAACAAAGACCAGTCCAGAGACTGCACCGGGATCTGCTGCAACACTTCAATGCAGGACAAATGCAGATGGGGCAAAAGCACTGATCCCCGGGCACGGGTGTCGGATGTGCGGGCAATGATTTGGCCGGCAGCAACCCGGGTTCCAATGGCAATGCCCTTACAGGGGTCCAGGTGGGAAAACACCTCCACCACCCGGGTGGCAGTGTCAAAAAAGTTTTCCGGTTCCACAACCAGGGTGTGGCCCAGAAAATCTTTACACACATTCACCACGGTGCCGGCAGACCAGGCACAAATTGCTGCCCCCGGCCCAAGGCAGCAGATTTTTTTATTCCGGTTTTTGTAAAAACAGATGTCAATGCCTTCATGGGCCGCATGGCGGTTGGTAAAATCCCCCCACCACTTGCGTTGGCTTTCCGGCAGCATGCCCGGATAAAACATCCATTCTGTGCTGTCTTCCAGATTATTGGCTGATGCAAGGGCAGCCAGATATTGTGCAAACCTGCTCATTACACAGCTTTGAGAATGATCTTGTGTCCCATGAGGTTTATATTTTCTATAATACCGGAGACCTGCTGCTGCTCACCCAGAAGCCCCTTGAGGATAAATTGGTTTTCACCTGCCGGCGTGATGGCTGCCACATTTTCCATGATCAGTTTTTCCGTGCCGTTTTCTTTCAGATATACATTTGATTCACACATAATGCTCTCCATTTGGTTATGAGGTATGAGGGGTGAGGATTAAGACAAAAATTTGTCTGGTTGAAATCCTCACATTGGTAATTTGTTATGTTCTTTTTCATTGCGCATATTCCGGACAACCTGCCTCCGCACCATAAAAGGGTAATTGTCACATCCGGGTATATGCGGTTTTCCCGCCGATGACAACCATTTTAACAGGGGTGATGCCAACAGGATAACACAGATCTGCCGGGGTATCCACATCCCAGATTACCAGATCCGCATCTTTTCCCGGTGCCAGGCTGCCTTTGCAGTCTGCCAGGCCCAATGCTTTGGCTGCATGGATGGTGGCCCCGGCCAGGGCCTGTTCACAGGTCAGGCCAAACAGCAGACAGGCCATGTTCAGCACCGGGGTCATGCTGTGCACCGGGCTGGAACCGGGGTTCAGGTCTGTGGACACGGCTATGGGAACGTTCATCAGCCGCAGAGAATCCACCGGCGGTACCCGGGTTTCTCTGAGGTAGTAAAATGCACCAGGCAGCAGCACCGCCACCGTGTCATGGGCTGCCATTTTTTGGACACCCTTTAAAGACAGGTATTCCAGATGATCACAGGACAGGGCCCCAAGCTGTGCAGCCAGGGCGGTGCCGTCTGAATCAGATAATTGTTCAGCATGCAGCTTGATGGCAAAGCCTGCGTCCAGGGCTTTTTCAAACACCTGCCTGGTCTGTTCCCGGGAAAAGGCGATATTTTCACAGAACACATCCACGGCTGTGGCAATGCCCTGGTCTTTTACCCCGGGCAGCATGGCCTCAGTGACGTGCCTGATGTAATCATCTGGCCGGTCGGAAAATTCCGGGGGCAGGGCATGGGCACCCAGAAAGGTGGCTTCCACCTGCTGGGGACAGGATTTTTGCAGCCTGCCTGCCACGGCCAGCATTTTGAGTTCCGATTCCAGATCCAGACCGTATCCGGATTTGATTTCCACAGTGGTGATGCCCTGGGTCAGCAAATGGGCCATCCGTCCGGCAGCCAGGTCAAACAGGGTATTTTCTGAGGCAGCCCGGGTGGCCCTGACCGTGGAAACAATACCGCCCCCGGCTTTTGCAATCTCTGCATATGATGCCCCGGCCAGGCGCATTTCAAATTCTTTGGCCCGGGAACCCGCCCAGATCAAATGGGTATGGCAGTCCACAAACCCGGGCAGTATCCAAAGGTTTTGGCAGTCTGTCACCCAGGTGGTGCCGAGGGTTTCGGGCAGGGCATCCATGGGCCCGATCCAGGCAATCTTTTTTCCATATACTGCCAGGGCCGCATTTTCCATAATGCTGTAGGTCCCTTTGGCCATGGTGGCCATACGGCAGTGGGTAAAAATGCGATCAACAGTTTCCGGGAATGGGTTGCTGCTGTCATGCATAATGGTCATGGATATCTCCTTTGCCGGATTTCAAATGATGTGAATAGGATATATGTTCCATAAAGCCTTGCAAGGAGCACCTGGCTGTGTCCTGTGGCAGGACCGTCAGATGACGTCGTCTCGGGCCGGCCACAGGACACCGCCAGGTGCGGCCGACTCTGACAGATGGATGCGGTCAAGGCTGCCGCAGTACCGGCCCATATCTCAGTTCCAGGACTGTTCAAGAGGTACTGTAAAATAACAATCATGGCCTCAGAAACCACAAAAACCGTTCAAAATACAACCAGCCAAATAATCGCCTAAAACTTAAAACTTAACACTTAAAACGTATTAATCATCGGCAGTTTCACCCCTTTTTCATTGGCCACATCAATGGCGGTTTCATACCCGGCATCTGCATGGCGGATGATGCCGGTGCCCGGATCATTGCGCAGCACCGTGGTCACCCGGTTTTCCGCCTCGTCCGTGCCGTCGGCCACCGTGACCTGGCCTGCATGCAGGGCATAGCCGATGCCTACGCCCCCGCCGTCATGAAAAGATACCCAGGTGGCACCGGAAGCCACATTGGTCATGCAGTTGAGCAATGCCCAGTCTGCCACGGCATCGGATCCGTCTTTCATGGCTTCTGTCTCCCGGAAAGGCGAGGCCACCGATCCGCAGTCCAGGTGGTCTCTGCCGATGACAATGGGGGCTTTTACCTTTCCTTCACGTACCAGGTCATTGAACAGTTTTCCCGCCTTTTCCCGTTCCCCGTATCCCAGCCAGCAGATCCTGGAGGGCAGGCCCATATGTTCTATTTTTTCCCCTGCCATTTTCAGCCAGTTGATCATTTTGGTTTTTTCCGGGAACAGCTGCATGAGTGCCGTATCAGTTGCCTTTATATCTTCCGGGTCCCCGGACAGGGCCGCCCACCGGAACGGGCCTTCACCCTGGCAGAACAGCTCCCGGATATAGGCCGGCACAAACCCGGGATAATCCATGGCATTGTCCACCCCTTTTTTCATGGCCTGGGCCCGCAGGTTGTTGCCGTAGTCAAAGGCAACCGCACCTTTGTCTTTCATGGCAAGAATGGATCGCACATGATCGGCCATGGAGTTCAGTGCCATCTCCTTGTAGGTGCCGGGATCGGATTTCCGCAGTTTCAGGGCATCTTCAAAAGAGATGCCTCTTGGAAAATACCCGTTGAGTTCATCATGGGCACTGGTCTGGTCGGTGATCACATCCGGGATAAACCCTTTTTCCATCATGGCCGGAAGGATATCCCCCACATTGGCGCACAACCCGATGGACAGGGGACGGCGTTGATCAGCTGCCTGTTTTGCCATGGCAATGGCCTGGTCCAGGTCGGGGGCCGCAACATCCAGGTAGCGTTTTTCCAGCCGTTTGGCAATGCGGGAAGGATCGATCTCGATGCACACCGCCACACCATTGGCCATGGTCACGGACAGGGGCTGGGCCCCGCCCATGCCCCCAAGGCCGGCTGTGACCACTATTTTGCCGGTGAGATCAGCGCCATAATGTTTCTGGCCCAAGGCGGCAAAGGTTTCATAAGTGCCCTGTAAAATGCCCTGGGTGCCGATATAGATCCAGGACCCGGCGGTCATCTGACCGTACATGATCAGGCCTTTTTTGTCCAGCTCATGGAAATAATCCCAGTTGGCCCAGTGGGGCACAATATTGGCGTTGGCAATGAGCACCCGGGGGGCGGATGTATGGGTTTTGAGCACGCCTACGGGCTTGCCCGACTGCACCAGCAGGGTTTCATCGTTTTCCAGATCCAGCAGGGTCCTGACAGTGGCATCAAAGCAGTCCCAGTTTCTGGCAGCCTTGCCCAGTCCCCCGTAGACAATGAGTTCATCCGGATTTTCCCCGTTGTCCGGATCCAGGTTGTTGCACAGCATGCGCAAGGCTGCCTCCTGGTACCAGCCTTTGCAGTGGAGCTGGCTGCCCCTGGGGGCCCTCACCGGCCTTGCCCTGCCGCAGCCGATTTGCAGATCTTGTAACAGTTTTTCCCTGGGATCCATTTTTTCCCTCCTGAAGGTGTTGACTTTTATGTGTGGATTGGCTACTACTTGTCTATACAAGTATAGATATCATGTCAAGGGTTTTTTGAGGATTGAGGATTGAGGGGTGAGGGGTGAGGCCAGGCAACTTTCCGTGCTACACCTCACGCCTCACGCCTCACGCCTCATACCTCCCAACTAAAGGATACACAGTGGAAACTTCAGTAAGGCCCCGGGCATTGTATGAACAGATCAAACAGCAGATCACAAGAGAGATTGACGCAGGCCGCCTGAAGCCCGATGACAAGGTGCCCTCGGAAACCCGGCTGGCAAAAGAATTCAAAGCCTCCCGCATGACC
>JAABUB010000051.1 GCA_011389575.1 Desulfotignum sp.
TGGTCCCCATATGCCAGGTCAGCAGGTACATACAGCATCCATTTGGCACCCTCTTTCATCAGCTGCAACGCCTCTGTCCAGCCTTTGATCACACCGTTGACCGGAAATACTGCCGGTTCGTTGCGCTGATAGGAGGAATCAAATTCCCTGCCGTTGAGCAAGGATCCCCGGTAATGGCATTTCACCTTATCGTTAAGATCCGGAGAATCCCCTGTACCCGGTGTGATAACCTTGTACTGAAGTCCCGAGGCCAGGGTTTTCACCCCTTCTTTGGTTTTGTTTTCCTCCAGAAAAGCTTCGCCGGCAGCTTTGTTTGCCTCCGCTTTTTTGCTCTGTGCTTCCATCTGCTTCTGCTGGGCCATGGCCTGAAATTCCGCCAGGGTTTCCTGCATTTTCTCCGGTGTCATGGAAAGTTCCCCTGCCAGGTTGTCTTTCATTCCCTTCAGGAACAACTCCGGATTGATAGTAAAACCGCCCTTTAACCGCTCGGTGAGATCATATCCGATAGCGTAACTGATTCTGTCATCCACACCGGCTTTATGCAATTCCGGTTCTGCTTTGTTGTCGTCTGCCCATACGGCTGCCGGCAATGCAGTAATGGCTGCCGCCAGGATCATTGCCCAAAGATTTTTTTTCAATGTCATTCAAATATTCCTTATTTTTCAGGGTTAAAAGTAAGTCCCATTAATAACAGAAATTGTGATAAATAACAATCCTTGTTCAATCAGGTATTTACCTGAACAAATGCAGTTCCTTTGATTTTACTGCATCCGGGTCCGGCCAATATGCTTTTGCCTCCGGATACCGGCGTTATGGTGATTTGGGTGCGGATCCTTTCCTTGAGAGCTGAAACATGGGAGATAATCCCGATCAGTTTGCCATCCTGCTGCAGACCGGATAATGTTTCAAGGGCGGTCTCCAGAGCCTCTTCATCCAGGGTACCGAACCCTTCATCCAGAAACAAAGAGTCCACACGCACTTTCCGGCTGGACATCTTGGAAAGCCCCAGGGCCAGTGTAAGGCTCACAATAAAGCTTTCACCGCCGGAAAGATTCCTGGTGGACCTGATTTCACCTGCCTGATAATTGTCCACAACATTCAGCTCCAGGGGGTATTCATCGTCACGGATCAGCAGATACCGGTCTGTCATTTTCTCAAACTGACAGTTGGCATGAGACACCATCAGTTCAAAGGTCAGTTCCTGGGCAAAGTTTCGGTATTTCTTGCCATCGGCAGAGCCGATAAGTCCGTGCAGTTGTTCCCACCTTTGACACTCTTTTTTCCGGGCTTCTATTGCTGCCTGCTTTTCTTTTATGCGCTCTTTTGCCTTTGCCTGGAGTCCATCCCGCTCATTGGCTGCAAGTCGGGCCGTAAGAAATTGTTTTTCATCAATGAATCCGGCAGACTGAAGAGAATCTTCAAAAGCAGGGTCCAGTTTTTTGATGGACTGCTGCATCGCAGACGCTGCTTTTTTTTCCTCATCTTGTTTCGGGTCGATCTCTTTTTGCCTGGAAAGCAGGCTGTCTAACTGTTCTTCAATACCGGTCAGCCAGGCTCTTTTTGGTTTCTATGGGCTTTTTTGTTTCAGCATCGCTGATTTCATACCTGGCATCTATAAGGTTGCCGTCAAATTTTTTGCGGGCCCGGTGCTGGCCCCAATAACAGCGGAACCTGCCGGCCTGGGATTCAAACATCACTTCAGCATAACACTCACCGATCTGGCGGGACATGGCTTCATTGGTGCTTTTGGTGATTTTTCCCAGGCGGGGGGTGGCGCCGTACATTGCCAGACAAATGGCATCAAGAATGGTCGATTTGCCTGCACCGGTAGGACCGGTCAAAGCAAAAATGCCGCTTTCGATGTATTCGGGATCAGTAAAATCAATACGCCATTCACCATAAAGAGAGTTGAGATTTTTCAACCGGAGCTCAAGTATCTTCATGTTTTTTTCTTTTATTCGGCATTTTTATCTTCTTCCTGCAGCAATTTGAGTATTTCATTATAAGATGCCGTCAGTTTTTCTCTCTGGTCATCAGGCACATCAAATGCATCCAGACACCGGGCAAAAACATCACCGGCATCCAGATCATCAAGGGTTTCATTTTTCTGAGATCTGTTGATTACGCGGTCGATCACCTGTTTGTTTTTTATCCTTCGCACTTCCATGGCAGAATCTGCCAGGGCCTCATCCAGCATCTGCCGAAGACTGCCGACAATATCACGGCCGGTGTATTCAATCTCAAGCCATGCCCGGCTGCCAGCCTGTTTAAGCTGTGCAATCTTTGCATGAATATCTTCCAGAGAACCGACATACAACTCCCTGACTCCGTCTCCATCAACCGTTCTGCCGCCGGCCGTAAAGAGATGGCCCATGGCAACAACGGGAATCCCTGTGCAGCCAGCCTTTTCAAATTGGGACCGCTTGTGTTCAGCTATGGCACAAACCTGTGCATAATGCGCCTTCAATCCTGCAATGAGCTTGGCATTTTTATCATCAATGGTTTCCCCGGGTCCCACCGTGCGAATATCTTTGTCACGCAGATACGGCACCGCACAGACAATCGCCCGGGGAAGATCCTGTTCATCGTGAAGCACAACCACTTCATCTTCCGGGTTCTCTGTCACAGCGCCCACCACATGCACATTCAGCACACGCAAAAGCGCCTTTGGGGCATTCAAAAATGAAGGAGAATCGTGGTTGCCGGCAATGACAACGATATGCCGGCAGCAGGAAGCTGAAACCCGGCACAGAAAACGGTAATACAGTTCCTGGGCCCGGTTGCTGGGAGTGGTGGTATCAAACACATCTCCGGCAACCAGCAGCGCATCGATGCCTTGTTTTTCAATTGTGTCTCCCAGCCAGTCCAGAAACTCTGAAAACTCGTCATAGCGCTTGCGCCCGTAAAGAGAACGGCCCAGGTGCCAGTCTGATGTATGAAGGATTTTCATTTTCATATAAAAATTTTTATACCCGGTTTAAAATACTGATGATCAGGTTCCGCAGCTTTGCCTGGGCAAATGAATCCGCCATTTGTCCACGGGAGAGCCACACCGGGTCTTTATCAAACTGAACCTGCAGTTCTATCTTATTGTCCGGGCTTTTGTAATTTTCGATCTGGTTTTCCATTCTGGTTTTCCTGTTTTTTTTGACGCTTTGATATATCCATATATATATGCAGAAAACCATTTCTGCAAACATCTATGGTATTTTTCACCCTGCTGCGACAATAAAAATTGGGCTTTCAAATTTTGCTGTGCAATGATAAAGATAAATTTTTTTTAAATATGAACCCTGTTTTTTGCTGGATTGTATTCCATGAAATCAGACACCCTGAAATCAGATCTTGTTTTACTGTTGACGGCCTCCATCTGGGGGCTGGCTTTTGTGGCCCAGCGGGTGGGAATGGAACATGTGGGGCCCTTTACTTTCAACGGGCTCCGGTTTGTTCTGGGCAGCCTGTCTCTGATACCGTTTGTGTGGATGTCCAGGAAAAATACCTATACCGGCAGTGACGGGGATCTGATAAAATCCGGAATTGTGTCAGGCGTTTTTCTGTTTGCCGGCATCTCTTTTCAGCAGGTTGGCATTGTGTACACCACGGCCGGCAAAGCCGGGTTCATCACCGGGCTTTATGTGGTGATGGTGCCGATTATCGGCCTTTTTCTGCGGTATACCAGAACCGGGACCGGCACCTGGGCAGGGGCTGTTCTGGCCAGCATCGGCATGTACCTGCTCAGCGTCAACCGGGACATGGATATCAATTTCGGGGATACACTTGTATTTTTTTCCGCCATTTGTTTTGCTTTTCACTTGATCATCATTGAACGGTTCTGCAACCGGTTCAGCACAGCAGCCCTTTCCCTGGTCCAGTGTGTGGTCTGCTCGGTACTCAGCCTTGGTGTGGCCGCAGTGTTTGAAACCTTTGTTCTGGCCGATATATTAAAAATCACTATTCCATTGATCTATGGCGGAGTGTTTTCCGTGGGGGTCGCCTATTCCCTGCAGATCTACGGGCAGAAAAACAGCCCGGCGTCCCATGCCGCCATTATCCTGTGCCTGGAATCGGTGGTGGCGGCCATCGGCGGCTGGATTATATTAAATGAGATCCTGTCGGGACGGGCCATTTTCGGATGTGTACTGATGCTGGCCGGGATGCTCATCTCCCAGCTGTATGCCGTCAAAAAAGCATCCAGCATAAACGCATAAATCCGGCTCTGACATCCTTGTTGACAAAATCCGCCTGGCTGTATATACACAAAGAGATAACCGTGCAGATAGCGGTGGCGGACTGGGGGAGCCGGGGAGCCGGCTGAGAGGAAACAAAGTGCTGTTTCGACCCCTGGAACCTGATCCAGGTCATACTGGCGAAGGAAAGTCGATACATATCTTTCTTTTCCTGCGGGTTCATCTGCCCGACCAATACCAGGCCCGGCCAATTGTAAACCATTTTAACCCTGTCACAGGATGTTAGAGGCTTATTAGATGCTCCAGGTAACCGACCTGGCAAAATATTATAATGAACAGCCGGTGTTCTCAAACTTCAACCTGCATTTGCCTGCCAGCCGGTTTCAGGTATTGCTCGGACCTTCCGGATGCGGCAAAACAACGCTGTTCAACACCCTCACCGGTGTGACCCCCAAAGATGCGGGGGCCATTACCTGGCAGGGCGAAACCGTGCCCCACCTGGGAGATCTGTGCGCCTACATGCACCAGAAAGACCTGCTTCTGCCCTGGTTCTCCCTGATGGACAACGCCCTGCTGCCGGTCAGAACCAGGTCAGGTGATATGGCAGCGGCACGGAACCGGTCAGGGCAATTGTTTTTGCGCCTGGGACTTGGGGGATATGAATCCCACCGGCCGGATAAGGTATCCGGTGGCATGCGCCAGCGGTGCGCCCTGGTCAGAACCCTGATGTTCGACCGGGACCTGATTCTGCTGGATGAGCCGTTGTCCGCCCTGGACGCCATCACCCGGCAGCGGCACCAGCATCTGCTTTTGCTGCTCCAGACCGAATTTGGCAAAACCATTCTCATGATCACCCATGATGTGGACGAGGCCCTGCTGCTGGCAGATGATATTTTTTTGCTGAGTCCCATGCCCATGACCGTCTTCCGCCGGTTTTCCCTTAAACTGCCCAAGCCCCGGGCTTTTGATGACCCGGAACTGCTGCATACCAAAGCCGAGATCCTGAATCATCTGGAAAAAGGCGGGGTGTCATGAACCGGTCCGGTTTGTCTGCTGCTGCACTGATATGCCTGCTGCTGGGGGCCTGGGAAGGGGCCGTGCGGATATGGCAAATCCCTGTGTTTATCCTGCCCCCGCCCTCTCAAATTCTGGAGACTGCCGTACTCCAGGCAACGGTGATTCTGCCCCATGCAGCGGTCACCGGTGCGGAGATATGCCTGGGCATTTTTCTGGCCCTGGCCACGGCAGTTCCCCTGGCTATTGCCATGTTTGCAAAACCGGTGCTGGAAAAAGCGCTGTCTCCGTTTCTGGTGGCATCCCAGGCCATCCCGGTGTTTGCCCTGGCCCCCCTGCTGGTGATCTGGCTGGGATACGGCATTGCCTCCAAGGTGTTCATGGCCTGGATCATCATCTTTTTTCCCATCACTGTAAGCCTGCTCCAGGGGTTGAAATCCTGTGATCCGGAATACCGGATCCTTTTCACCCTCATGGGCAGCCCGTTTTTTAAAACCCTGGCCCTGCTGTACTGGCCCTGGGCATTGCCCCAGTTCTTTGCAGGACTCCGGGTAGGGGTGTCCGTGGCCACCATCGGGGCTGTGATCGGCGAATGGGTGGGAGCCCAGCAGGGACTGGGGTTTCTCATGATCCAGTCCAATGCCCGGCTCCAGACCCCGCTGGTGTTTGCCGCCATCCTGTGGCTCACCGCCATGGGGTTGTTCCTGTGGACCCTGGTGGGGATACTTGAAAAAAAAATAATCACCTGGAAATCTTAAAAAAAGGAAACATCTTTTATGAAACATTTTATTATCAGCCTTGCCTGTCTGTTTTTCTCTCTGGTTGCGGTTGCAAATACCCCGGCTGATCAGGCTGCTGCCGCAACAGCCCCGGCCGCGCAAAAACTGCGCCTGATGCTGGACTGGTTTCCCAATGTGGACCACCTGCCCATTTATGTGGCACAGGAAAAAGGCTATTTTGCTGAACAAAACATCCAGGTTACGATCATTTCTCCCTCGGAAACCGCGGATGCCCTGAAACTGGCTGCCATTGGCAATGTGGATCTGGCCGTGTCCTACCAGCCCCAGACCATTATCGCCGCCGATAAGGGCCTGGCACTGAAGGTGGTGGCACCCCTGGTGAGACATCCTCTGACCACCCTGCTGTTTCTGGCAGACAAAGGCATTGACCACCCCCGGGACCTGTCCGGAAAAAAAATCGGGTATACCGTGCCCGGGCTCATGGATATGCTCCTGCACGCCTTTTCATCCATCAACCGGATTGAAGACTACACCCCGGTGAATGTGGGATTCACCATTTTGCCGGCCCTGGTGTCCGGCAAAGTGGATGCGGTCATGGGACCGTTCAAGACCTATGAAACCGTGGGCATGGCACAACATGGGTATAAAGCTGCATTTTTTGAACTGGAAAAATGGGGGATCCCGGATTACGAGGAACTGATCTTTGTGTGCAGCCCGGCTGTGCTGGATAAAAAACAGGATGCGGTCAAAGGATTTGTTCTGGCCCTGGAAAAGGCATTTGTTCATGTGGCAGCCTATCCGGAAAAATCTCTGGCCCTGTACCTGGGTGCCGTGCCCCAGGCAGACAAAAAAATAGAAACCGATGCCTTTGCTCTGACCCGTCCCTATTTTGCCAAAACCCTGGGCCACGATCCGGACAAATGGCAGGCGTTTGCCGATTTTGCCCTGACACACGGCCTTATCAACAACCGGGTGGATGCAGCAGCATTGATTCACACCTGGCAATAACCAAAACGCAGATGGTGCGGGGTCACCCCGACCGCCTCAAGGAGGACGTATGACAATAACCCCGGAAACCATTTTTACCGATGTACAGGCCATCCGTGACACATCTCCCCTGGTACACAATATCACCAATTACGTGGTCATGAACAACACGGCCAATGCACTGCTGGCTTTAGGGGCCTCCCCGGTGATGGCCCATGCCGAACCGGAAGTTGCAGACATGGCCGGCATTGCCGGGGCCCTGGTGATCAACATCGGCACCCTGAGCGATCCCTGGATTGCCGGCATGTTCACGGCGGCAAAAGCGGCACAGGCCAAAGGCATTCCCATGGTACTGGACCCGGTGGGGGCCGGTGCCACAGCCTACCGCACAGACACGGCAAAAAAACTGATGCAGCAGTGTTCGCCCGCTATCCTCCGGGGCAACGGGTCTGAAATCATGGCCCTGGGCAATCAGGATGCTACCACCAAAGGCGTTGACAGTGCCAGTGCCGCGGATCTGGCCATCGATACCGCCAAAGCGCTGAACCGAGAACACGGCAGTACAGTGTGCATCACCGGAGAAATCGACTATATTGTCCATTCAGACACGGTTCTCCAGATCAGAAACGGCCATGCCATGATGCCCAGGGTCACCGGCCTGGGCTGCACGGCATCAGCCCTGTGCGGGGCGTTTGCCGCTGTCAACCCGGACCCTGCAGCAGCCGCTGCCCATGCCATGGCCGTCATGGGGGTGGCCGGAGAGATGGCCGGCCGCAGCGCCAAAGGGCCGGGCAGTTTTCAGATGCATTTTCTGGATGCCCTGTACCAGATCTCACAACCGGATATCCACCAATTGTTCAGGAAATAATGCCATGCAGGGTATCTATCTTGTCACCGACCAGGACCTGTGCCTGGGCAGATCCCTGGCTGCTGTGGTGGAAGCTGCGGTCGGCGCCGGCATTGCCTGTGTGCAGCTGCGGGAAAAAGCACTGCCCACCCGGTTTTTTCTCAACCAGGCCCTGACCTTAAAACCCATTCTCGCAGCAGCCGGCATCCCCCTGCTCATCAATGACCGGGTGGACATCGCCCTGGCTGCCGGGGCGGACGGGGTCCACCTGGGCCAGAGTGACATGCCCTGTGAAACGGCCCGGCGCCTGCTGGGTCCTGATGCAGTCATCGGGCTGTCCGTGGAAACCTGGGAGGATGTGACAGCGGCCCAGGACCTGGATGTGAATTACCTGGGGGTAAGCCCCATATTTGCCACCCCCACCAAAATCGATACCAAAACACCCTGGGGCCTGGAAGGCCTGACCAGGATCCGGGCATATTCCCGGCATCCCCTGGTGGCCATCGGCGGCCTGAATACTGCCAATGCGCCGGACATCATCGAAGCCGGGGCAGATGCCGTTGCCGTGGTATCCGCCATCTGTTCGGCCAAAGACCCTTTTGCAGCTGCCCGGGATCTGGTCAGGTGTTTTGACGTACAACCATAAGGAGACGTCACCATGAAAAAATATTATCGGGCACTGACCATTGCCGGATCGGACAGCGGGGGCGGCGCCGGTATCCAGGCAGACCTGAAAACCTTTTGTGCCCTGGAATGTTACGGCATGTCCGTGATCACGGCCCTCACCGCCCAGAACACCAGAGAGGTGACCGGCATCTTTGCTGTACCGCCCCCATTTATCGGACAGCAGATGGATGCGGTGCTGGCGGATATCGGCACCGATGCCGTCAAAATAGGGATGCTGCATTCCCCGGAGGTGATCTTCACCGTGGCCCGGCACCTGGAAAAATGGCAGTGTGCCAATATTGTGATAGACCCGGTCATGGTGACCAAAAGCGGGGACAAGCTGCTGCAGGATGATGCAGTGGCAGCCTTGAAACAGGCCCTGATTCCCATGGCGGACATCATCACCCCGAACCTGCCCGAAGCCTCGGTGCTGCTGGGCCGGGACATCACCACCAGGGCGGACATGCCGGACGCTGCCAGGGACCTGGCAGGCCTGGGATCTGCCCATGTTCTGCTCAAGGGCGGGCACCTGGATGATACCGACAGCAGTGACCTGCTGTTTTCCCCAGAGACCGGCCATATACTTGAGCTGCCTGGAGAGCGGGTCCAGACCCCCAACTCCCACGGCACCGGGTGCACCCTGTCTTCGGCTGTCTGCGCCGGGCTGGCCAGGGGCATGGACATACCGGCTGCGGTAAAAAACGCCAAAGCCTATATCACCGGTGCCCTGGCTGCCGGCGCCCGGTTTACCATCGGTCAGGGCCACGGCCCGGTCCACCATTTTTTCAATCTCTGGTCCGGCACCGGAAAATCAAACCCTTCGGGAAATGATGCATGAAGCCTGTTATCGCCGTTGTCGGCCACACCGACCTGAACAAATTCAACATGCCGGCCACGTCCATCCCGACAGCCTATACCCATGCCGTTGAAAAAGCCGGAGGCGTTCCCATTATCCTGCCCTTTACCCCGGATCTGGACATTCTGCCGGCCATGGCCGCATCGGTCCGGGGATTTTTGTTCACCGGCGGCAAAGACATGGACCCTGCCTTTTTTCACCAGGCCCCGATACCGGAGCTCGGAGAGATGGACACGGCCCTGGACCGGTTCCAGATGGGGGTGCTGGATCTGGCCATGGCTTTAAAACTGCCGGTCCTGGCCATCTGCCGGGGGCTCCAGGTGGTGAACGTGGCCCTTGGGGGCACCCTGTTCCAGGATATTTACACCCAGGCACCCGGACCGGTGCGCAAGCACACCCAGGATGTTATCTCCTTTGACACCGACCATAAGATCGAAATTGCACCCGGCTCCCGGCTGCATGGGATATTCGGTGACCGGATCCCGGTCAACTCCCGGCACCACCAGGCCATCGACAGGCTGGGAGAGAACCTGGTCATCACGGCCTGGTCCCCGGACGGCATCATCGAAGCTGCCGAGCACCAGACCCTGCCCATGGACCTGGTGCAGTGGCACCCGGAACTGATGCTCCAGAAAAATGATGCCATGCTGCCGCTGTTCAAATCCTTTGTTGACAGGTGTCAATACCTGGCATAAAAGAGATGCTGGCCCATGCACGTTTTTTTTGAAGGATCAGATATGACAGCATATTTCAACGGCCGGTTCATGGAAAAGGATGAGATCCGGATCTCACCGGATGACCGGGGATTTTTGTTTAGTGACAGCCTGTATGAGGTAATCCGGTATTACCCGGGTCTGCTTTTCCGGCCCGAAGCCCATATCCGCCGCCTGAACCATGGGGCTGACCATCTCAGGCTTGCCTGCAGGAATTTTTCCCACCTGATCCCCGTTGCCCGGGACCTGATCCGCAAAAACCATCTTGCAGACCAGGATGCGCTGGTGTACATCCAGGTGACCCGGGGCACGGCACCGCGCAACCATGCCTTTCCCGACCCGGCCCCGAAAACCACGGTATATATGTGTGTTTCCTGTTTTGACCCGGCTGTGAAAGACCGCCAGAGAAAAACCGGAATTCACGCCATCACCGTGCCCGACATCCGGTGGGCCAGGTGTGACATGAAAACCACGGGATTGACCGCCAATGTCCTGGCCAGCCAGCAGGCTGCAGAAAAAAAAGCAGGCGAAGCCATTTTTGTCCGGGACGGGGTGCTGATGGAAGGCACCCACGCCAATTTCATGGCCGTATTTGGCAACACCGTGACCACGGCACCGCTGTCCAATTATATCCTGGGGGGTATTACCAGAGAAACCGTGCTGGACCTGTGCCGGGAACTGAACATCCGGACTTCCCAGGAACCGGTGTATGAAAACCGGATCCATCTGGCATCCGAACTGATGATCACCGGCACCACAACGGAAATCACCCCCATCGTAACTCTCAACACAAAGCCTGTGGGAAACGGAGCCCCCGGTCCGGTTGCAAAAGCTCTCCAGGCAGCTTTTTCCTCTAAAATAAAGCAGATGCAAAAACAGGACCCCTGGTTTTCCCCAATGAAAAAGGGTGAAAACAGCCTGAATCATTCCGAAAATCCTTGACTTTTTTCCGGCACTCCTGAATTTTATATACCTGAGTCCGCTTTCAGACCCTGGTGTGCAAGCGACCGTGTAAACGTATATTTTGGAGAGCCATGACCCTTGCATTGATACCCCTGCTCCCTTTACTTGGGGCATTCATACCCTGTCTGTTTCACAACCGCAATCTCAATGCCGCATCTGCCGGCGTGATTGCCGGATTTTCCCTGTTACTGCTGCTGCTCCAGGCACCGGCCGTTTTCACAGGAGAGATGCCCCTTTACACCCGGTCCTGGATTCCTGCCATGGGGCTTACCTTTGCCTTCCGGGCGAGCGGGTTCGGGTTTTTGTTCGCCCTGCTGGTACTGGGCATCGGACTGCTCATCATCCTTTACGCACGCTATTACATTGCCAAAGAAGACCCCATGGGACGGTTCTACACCTACCTGCTTTTTTTCATGGGCTCCATGCTGGGCATTGTGCTGTCGGAAAACCTGCTTCTGCTGATGGTGTTCTGGGAATTGACCAGCATCAGCTCCTTTCTGCTCATCGGTTTCTGGCGGCACCGGGCCGATGCCCGCCAGGGCGCGTTCATGGCTCTGGTGATCACCGGCGGCGGCGGTTTTGCCATGCTGGCCGGATTTCTTCTGCTGGGCCACATTGCCGGCAGCTTTGAACTGAGCACTGTTCTGACGGCAAAAGAAACCGTCCATGCCCACCCCCTGTATCCGGTCACCCTGATCCTGATTCTGGTGGGCGCGTTTACCAAATCCGCCCAGTTTCCCTTCCAGTTCTGGCTACCCCACGCCATGGCCGCACCCACGCCGGTGAGTGCCTTTCTGCACTCCGCCACCATGGTCAAGGCCGGGGTGTTCCTGCTGGCTTTGTTGGTGCCGGTGCTGGGGGGCAGCGCACTGTGGTTCTATCTGGTCACACTCACCGGCCTGATCACACTGATGTTCGCCGCCTACATGGCCATGTTCAAGGATGATCTCAAGGGACTGCTGGCCTATTCCACGGTGAGCCACCTGGGACTTATCACGCTGCTGCTGGGACTGGGCACCCCGCTGGCGGTATTTGCCGCCGTGTTTCACATTTTCAACCATGCCGCCTTCAAGGCCGGGCTGTTCATGCTGGCCGGCATCATTGACCATGAAACCGGGACCCGGGACATTCAACGTCTGTCCGGACTGAAAAAGGCGATGCCGGTGACGGCCGTCCTGACGCTCATCGGATGCGGTGCCATGGCCGGTGTCCCGCTGTTCAACGGATTTTTGAGCAAGGAGATGTTTCTGGCCGAGACCCTGGGGCCCGGCCTGACAGGTGCCATGGGCTGGATCGTACCGCTGGGGTCCACCCTGGCTGCCGTGTTTGCCGTGGCCTATTCCATCCGCATGCTGCACGGGGTGTTCTGTGGAAAACCGGCAGAAGATCTGCCCGGATCTCCCCATGAACCGCCCGCGGGCATGACCCTGTCACCGGCGTTTCTCATGGCTGTGTGTGTCCTGGTGGGAATTTTTCCGGCGTTTTTTGCAGGTCCCCTGGTAAATGCCGGGGCCGGTGCCATCCTGGGACCGGACATGCCGGACTACCACATGGCTGTCTGGCATGGATTCAATATGGCCCTGGTCTTAAGCATTATCGCCCTGGCCGGGGGGGTGATATTTTATTTGCAGCGGCAAAAACTGTTTGACGCCCATTTATGGTTTTTGCGATATCTGGACGGCAAAACCCTGTTTGAATCTCTGGTATCCGGACTGGTTCAGGCCGGATACCGGGCCATCAGGTTTCTGGAAAACGGGTCATTGCAGCGCTACCTATTTGTGCTCATCAGTGTCACCCTGGTCTTGGGGGCTGTACCGTTTGCCGTTTCCAGGACCCCGCTTCTGGGACCGGTTGCCGCAACACCTGTGGATCCGGTCACCCTGGTCATGGGGCTGATTCTGATCATCGGTGCCGTGGCCACGGTCAAGACCCACCGGAACCGGATTCTGTCCATCATCATGCTGAGCACGGTGGGCCTGGTGGTTTCCCTTGCGTTCACCCGGTTTTCCGCACCGGATCTGGCTTTGACCCAGATCTCGGTGGAAGTGGTGACCATTATTCTGCTGATGATGGCCCTGCATCTGCTTCCCACCACCACGCCAAAGGAATCTTCAAAAGCCAGGCAAAGGCGGGACGGTCTCCTGGCGGTGCTGGCCGGCGGCGGTGCCGCCGCCCTGGCCATGGCCATTCTCACCCGTCCTTATGACACCATCTCTGATTTCTTTCTGGCACACAGTGTTCCCGGCGGCGGGGGGACCAATGTGGTCAACGTGATTCTGGTGGATTTCCGTGGATTTGATACCATGGGGGAGATCACGGTACTGGCCATAGCCGGCCTGATCATATATGCGCTGCTGCATGGATTTGAACGCAAAGCCCCTGAGACTGACGACATGGGCCATCCCTGGACCAAAGACCGGTTTCCCATGATCCTTGCCTATATCACCCGACCCCTTCTGCCCCTGGCTCTGCTGTTTTCCGCCTATATTTTCCTGCGGGGTCACAATGACCCCGGCGGCGGGTTCATCGCCGGACTCATCACCGCCACGGTGCTGACCCTGCAGTACATTGCCAGCGGCATTGTCTGGACCCGGCCCCGCCTGAATTTCGACAACCACATCATCATGGCTCTGGGACTGATACTGGCCCTGGGCACCGGCCTGACCAGTTGGGCCCTCAATTATCCATTCCTGACCAGCACCTATAAATATTTCAAGCTGCCATTGATCGGTAAATTCGAGCTTGCCAGTGCCATGGTCTTTGATATGGGCGTGTTTCTGGTGGTGGTGGGCTCGGTGATGCTGATGCTGGTCAAACTGGGCTCCATCAATTCCGAAGATGCCCGGACCGTATCCACCTCAACACATTTGGATGAAACCATGGAAGATGAAACCATTGAAAAGGAGACCCATTGATGGAATGGCTGGTATCGGCCTGTTTCGGGGTCATGATCGCCTGCGGGGTTTATCTCGTGCTGCGGGCACGCACTTTTCCCGTAATTCTGGGCCTGACCCTGATGGGTTACGCCGTCAACCTGTTTCTGTTTCTCACCGGCCGCCTGACCACCAATCTGCCGGATATTATTTCCGGAAATCAGACCCGGTACGCAGACCCCCTTCCCCAGGCCCTGGTTTTGACCGCCATTGTCATCGGTTTTGCCATGATCGCGTTTGTGGTGGTGCTTTCCTTGCGGGCATTGGGTGAACTGGACACCGACCATGTCGACGGACAGCAGGAGAAGCCCCCCTCATGATAAATCATTTGATTGTAGGCCCCCTGCTGCTTCCCCTGCTGGTGGGGACCGTGATTGTTCTGAACACCAACCAGCCCATTGCCCGGCTTCGCATCCTGGGCCTTTCCAGCTGCCTGGCGGTCCTGGTCATGGCCGGTATCCTGCTTTTTCAAAGTGCCCAGGGACCCATTCAGTCCTATGTGCTGGGAGACTGGCCCACCCCCTTTGGCATCGTGATGGTCCTGGACCGGCTCAGCGCCATGATGCTGTTTATTACCGCACTGCTGGCCCTGTTATGCCTGGCATATGCAGCCCGGGGAACCGACCGGCAGGGAAAGAATTTCCACGCCCTGTTTCAATTCCAGCTGCTGGGGATAAACGGGGCCTTTCTCACCGGCGACATCTTCAACCTGTTTGTTTTTTTCGAGATCATGCTGCTCTCCTCTTACGGCCTGGTGCTTCATGGTGGCGGAAACCGCCGGACCCGGGCCGGCATGCATTATGTCATGCTCAATCTGGTGGGGTCCAGTATCTTTCTGGTGGGGGTGGGTATCCTATACAGCCTTCTGGGGACCCTCAACATGGCGGACCTGGCGGTACGCATGTCCCAGGCCCCTGCTGAAAACGCGGCCCTGCTTCAGGCGGCGGGATTGATTCTGTTTGCCGTGTTTGCCCTGAAAGCGGCCCTGCTTCCGCTGTGCTTCTGGCTGCCGGATGCTTATGGTTTTACCAGCGCACCGGTAGCGGCCTTGTTTGCGGTCATGACCAAGGTGGGCGTGTATGTGATTCTGCGGGTGTATTGCCTGATCTTCAGTGAATTTGCCGGGGTCGGGGCCAACCTGCTGAGCGCCTGGCTTCTGCCCGCTGCCCTGATCACCCTCGCGGCCGGGACCGCCGGCGTGGCAGGCAGCCGGGACCTGCGGCGGATCACCGCTTATCTGGTCATTGTGTCCGTGGGTACGCTTTTGGCTGTGATCGGCACCTTTCAAAGAGAGGCCATTGCCGCCGCCATTGTGTATCTGCCCCATACCACCCTGATGACGGCCGGCATGTTTCTGGTGGCGGACCTGATCCAACGGCAGCGGCCGGATGCCGGGTCCGGCCTGACCCCGGACCGGCCGGTGGGCCAGCCCACCCTTCTGGGACTGCTGTTTCTGGCGGCTGCCGTGGCCATTGCCGGCCTGCCGCCTTTGAGCGGATTTTTTGCCAAGGTAATGATGCTCATGACGGTCAAAGACAATGCCGGTGCACCATGGATATGGGGCATGGTACTGGGGGGCGGGCTGCTGACCCTGATGGCCCTGGGACGGGCCGGCAGTGTCATATTCTGGAAACTTCTGCCGGGGGATGACCCGGAGACCGGTCCGGAAAACACCCGTGATTCTGGCCCGGTCTATG
Source organism: Desulfotignum sp. (assembly GCA_011389575.1). Lineage (GTDB taxonomy): Bacteria > Desulfobacterota > Desulfobacteria > Desulfobacterales > Desulfobacteraceae > Desulfotignum. The sequence goes on from JAABUB010000051.1 coordinate 15,604, forward strand.
CTTTGGCAGATCTATTCCCGGCTGCGGCCCTGCTGGCCATCAGCCCGCTCCTGGTTCTTTTCGGCGGGATGATCACCGAATTTGCCTTTGCCGCCGCCGACCATGTCATCAACCCGGTTCACTATATCGAGGCGGTACTGGGACCGGACCGGTCACTTCCGCTGCTGTATCCTTCCGGAGGTGAATAATGCCCGAATACCGTAAATCGCTTTTCCTGAAAAACCGATGGCTGCCCCATCCATTGATGACCCTGGTGCTGGTCATTATCTGGCTGTTTCTGGTGAATACCATTACCTTCGGTCATCTATTGCTGGGCACTTTGCTGGGCATAGCCATTCCCTGGTTCACAAACCGATTCTGGCCTGAACGGCCGAAGATTGCAAAGCCTTTCCTGTTGTTCCGATTTTTCTTCATCACCTTTGTGACCGATGTGATTGTTGCCAATATCACGGTGGTGCGCCTGTTTCTTTTGCCCGACATCTCCCGGCTGCGGCCCCGGTTCATTGAAATTCCTTTGGACACACAGGATCCCATGGTGATCACCATCCTGGCCAGCGTGATCTCGCTGACCCCGGGAACCGTTTCTTCGGAAGTCAGTGAAGACCGGCAGACCTTGATTGTCCACGGTCTGGACGTGGCCGATGAAAAGACCGCGGTTCAGACAATTAAAACCCGTTACGAAGCGCCATTAAAGGAGATATTTTCATGCTGAATATCGCCATCCCCATTGCCTTTGCCCTGCTGACGGCGGCCCAGCTGCTGAACCTGTACCGCCTGCTCAAGGGCCCTACCCTTCTGGACCGGATACTGGCCCTGGACACCATGTATATCGATGCCATTGCCATGTTTATCCTGATGGGCGTTTATTTTCGTTCCGCCGTCTATTTTGAGGCGGCCCTGATCATCGCGGTCATGGGATTTATCGGCACCGTGGCAACCAGCAAATTTCTCATGCGGGGCGATATCCTTGAATAACAGGAAACACAAAAGGAATATCCAATGATATTTGTGATTGAACTGCTGGTGTCATTTTTTCTGGTCGTGGGGGCGTTTTTCGCCCTGGCCGGATCCATTGGCACCTATCGGCTGCCCGACTTTTTCTCCCGCCTGCACGGTCCCACCAAATCCACGACCCTGGGGGTTGGGGGCATGGCCATCGCCTCTGCCATCTATTTTTCCTTCCATGGAGAGGGCGTCAGTTTTCACGAGGTACTGATTACCCTGTTTCTGTTCATCACAGCTCCGGTAAGCGCCCATTTTCTGGCCAAAGCGGCCCGGCATCAGGGACTGCACAAGGACAAACCCCGCATGGAGAAAAATCAAGGATTTTCAGACAAGTAAATCACGAGTTCTGTCCTTTATTCCACACCGGCACAAATGGCTTTGTACCACCGCGAAGCGGATTCTCCTCACAGGCCATTATGGCCGAATTTCTCGTGTATCAGGTAAAACAGTCCTGCCATCCGCTTTTGTGGAAGATGGCAGGACCTGCCTATGTGGGCAATAATCAGCCCTCATACCACCAGCGTTCGGTGTTTTTATGGCCGTCCATTTCCATGTGCGCGGAAATGGGACCATGGGCCAGTTTGTTGTTGTGGGCTTCCACAATCTGGTTGAACATGGGAATTACTGCACCCCCGTCATCTCTGACAAGGGACTGCATTTCAACATACATCTGCCGGCGTTTGGCTTGGTCCAGCTCAGCCCTTGCCTCTTTGAGCAGTTTGTTGAATTTGTCATTGGACCAGTGGGTATCATTCCAGGGTGCGCCGGCAGCATAGGCCACGGAAAACATCATATCTTCGGTGGGCCTGCCGCTCCAGTAGCACGCACTCCACGGCTTTTTGGTCCACACATTGTTCCAGTAACCGTCACTGGGTTCTCTGACAACCTTGATCTTGATGCCGGCTTTTTTGGCGGTCTCCTGGTACAGCATGGCAGCATCCACGGCACCGGAAAATGCGGCATCAGATGCATGCAGGTTGAAGGTGTGGTCCAGCATGCCGGCTTTTTTCATATGAAATTTTGCTTTGTCCGGATCATAGGTTCTCTGGGGCAGTTCAGATGCATGGTACCGGTTGACCGATGAGATGGGATGGTCATTGCCCATATCTCCATATCCGTTGAGGATTGTTTTCACCATCTCTTCTCTGTCACAGACCAGTTTCAAAGCGGTACGCACATCCACATCCGTATAGGGCTGTTTGTCCACCAGAATGGGAAATGAATAGTGCATGGTACTGTTAATGGCTGTGACATTTATGTCCGGCACCCGTTTGAGCAGGTGAACGGTTTTCACATCGGCCCGGTCAATGGCATCCAGGCGCCCGGTTTTCAGGCCGTTGCTCCTGGCATTCACATCGGTTATGGCCAGGGTCTCCACCTCGGCAAAATAGGGTTTGTTTGGTTTGAAATAATTGGGATTGCGCTTTGTCATGGCCCGTACCCCGGGTTCCCAGGATTCCAGAATAAAGGGGCCTGTGCCGATACCCTTCTCCCAGTCATCGCCTGTCGTGCCCTCGGGATAGATACGCAGATGGTAATCCCCCATGATGAACGGAAAGTCTGCGCTGCCATTTGCCAGTTCAAATGTGATTTCATAATCACCGTCTGTCTTGATATCGGTGATGCTTTTCAAAAACGGTTTGGCAGCGGATTTGGATTCTTCCCCCCGGTGGTGGTTGATGGAGAACACCACATCCTTGGCGGTCAGGGTTTTGCCGTTGTGGAATTCAACCCCTTTGCGCAGCTTGAATGTCCATTTGTCAGCCGTTTTAGAGGATTCCCAGGATTCAGCCAGTTCCGGAACCGGCTGAAATTTGTGGTCGATCTCCACCAGGCAGTTGCTCAGCTGGCATGACACATTGATGGGAAAACTGGCCAGCAGGGTGGCGGGATCCAGGGAATCGGAGGTGGCGCCGCCGGTCATGGCCTGGCGGAACAGCCCGCCCATTTTCGGGGTTGCTGCCAAAAGGTCTGTGGGCAGAAGGGCCGGGGATACGGCAGCGGCAAGCCCCAGGGCAGACACCTGGGCGATGAATTGGCGCCGGGAAATCTTGTTTTCTTTAAATAGGTCGGTCAAATGTGATAATTGGCTCATAGTTCGGGTCTCCTTTTTAATTCAAGTTAGTACGCTATCGCGCGGGCTGTTAGCCATTAGCTTTTAGCTGTTAGCTTAAAACGTAACAGCTATAGTTCCGGGCATATGAACTGATACCAAACATACCCTTTATATATTAGCACAAGTATCAAGTCATGTGACCGGTACTATAAGAGCTAATGGCTAAATGCTAACAGCCAAATGCTAATCAAAAGCCGGCATCAGATAAAGGAATCCAACCGTTCGTCCAGCAGGTTGTCCAGCCAGTCCGGGTCCATTTCCGGTATGGATGACAGCAGTTTATCCGTATATTCATGGTGCGGGGGAGACAGCACTTTTTTCTTCTCCCCCTGTTCAATGATTTTCCCCTCCAGCATGATCACAATCTTGTCTGAAATGGCCTTGACAGTTGCCAGATCATGGGTGATGAACAGGTAGGAGATATCGGTTTTGTTCTGCAGGTCCTGGAGCAGGTCCAGAATGCCTTCAGCCACCAGCTGGTCCAGGGCGGATGTGACCTCATCGCAGATGATAAGATCCGGTCTTGCCGCCAGGGCCCTGGCAATACAGATGCGCTGTTTTTCACCGCCTGACAGTTCCGTGGTCATTCGGTTGATATAGGTGTCAGGTTCCAGTTCAATACTGGAGAGCAGCTCCCTGATCCGCGCATCCGCTTTTTTCCCGCGCATGTTAAAATAAAATTCCAGGGGCCGGCCGATCACCCGCCGCACCGTCTGCTTGGGATTTAACGCGGTATCCGGCATCTGGTAGATCATCTGCAGCCGCCGCAGGTTATCTTTTGTGCGGTGTTTCAATTCCAGGGGCAGATCTTCTCCCAGAAAATTGATACTGCCCTCTATGGCCGGCAGCAGGCCTGTGATCACCCGGGCCAAAGTGCTTTTGCCGGACCCCGATTCCCCCACCAGGGCAACGGTTCTGCCCTTGCGCACCGTCAGATTGATATCTTCCAGCACATTTTCTTCTCCGGTATAGGTGGCAGCCACATCCTTGATGGTAAGGATGACATCCATTTTATCGGACTGGTTCTTGTCCTCGCGTAAAGACCGGACATTGAGCAGTTCCCGGGTATAGGCCTGTCTGGGTTTTCTGATCAAGGCACGGGTTTCTCCCTCTTCCACCAGCCGGCCGTTGCGCAGCACCATGATCCGGTGGGCCACCTGGGCCACCACTGCCAGATCATGGGTGATATACAGGGCCGCCTTGTTCATCTTTTCCGTGATCTCCTTGACCGCGGCCAGCACCTCGATCTGGGTGGTCACATCCAGGGCTGTGGTGGGCTCGTCAAACACGATGATTTGCGGCTCGCAGGACATGGCCATGGCCACCATGGCCCGCTGGAGCTGGCCCCCGGACAGTTCATGGGGATACCGGAAACCGATTTTCTCCGGGTCGGGCAGGAACAGCCGCCGGTAAATTTTGATGGCTTCTTTCTGTGCCTCTGAATAGCTCATGATGCCATGTTGCACCGGGGCTTCCACATGCTGCCGGATGATCCTGTGGGACGGGTTGAAGGAAGCGGCCGCACTCTGGGCCACATAGGCTATTTTAGATCCCCTGACCACGCGCAGGTCTTCATCCGATGCCCCTAACAGTTCCACGCCGTCCAAAAGAATAGAACCTGAGGCCAGGCGGCATCCCTGGCGGGTATACCCCATGGCGGCCAGGCCGATGGTGGATTTGCCGGCACCGGATTCACCGATGAGTCCCAAAACCTCCCCTTTTTTGAGGGTCAGGCTGATATCCTTGACTATGGGCTGCCATACCTCTTCGGAATACGCTTCAATGTACAAGTTTTTTATTTCCAGTAAATTGGTCATGGTATTTTTCCTTTGCCGAACTTATTCATGCAGACCTGATGACAGGTGTAAAAACCAGTCCACGATCATGTTGACGCCCACAGTTAAAAATGCAATGGCACCGGCCGGGATCAAGGGGGTGAAGATACCGAAAGTAATGGCACCGGCATTTTCTCTGACCATGCCTCCCCAGTCCGCCAGGGGCGGCTGTATCCCCAGGCCCAGAAAACTTAACGATGCGATGAACAAAAACACAAAGCAGAACCGCAGCCCGAATTCCGCTGTCAGAGGCGGCATGGCATTGGGCAGTATCTCATGGCGGATGATCCACCAAAGGCCTTCTCCTCGCAGTCGTGCCACCTCCACAAACTCCATGACCTCGATGTCCATGGCCACGGCCCGGGACAGGCGGTACACCCGGGTGGAATCCAGCAGGGCAATGGTAAAGATCAATGTGGGAATGGAAGATCCCAGCACCGACAGGATCATCAGGGCAAAAATCAGGGTGGGAAAGGACATGATCACATCGATGAACCGGCTCAACATCTGGTCGATCCATCCGCCCTTGACAGCGGCCACAAAACCCAGAAAAGAGCCGAACAAGAATGAGAGAAATGTGGTTAAAAATGCCAGGGCAATGGTGTTTCTGGCCCCGTACACCATACGGGTGAACAGATCTCTGCCGATATGGTCGGTTCCCAGAAAAAATTGGGCAGATACACTTTCCCATACATCCCCTACCACGGCTGTTTCTTCATAGGGGGCAATCCAGGGAGCGAATATGGCCACCAGACAGTTCAAAAGCACAATGCCCAGACCGATGCGGGCGCTTAAAGGAGATTGTCTCAATACACTCAGCACTCAAAATTCCTTTTTAGAATTGGGATTGTCTCAGTTTTGGATTGGACAGCATGGACAACACATCCGCCAGCAGGTTCAACCCGATATAGGTGATGGAAAAAATAAGGCCCGAGGCCTGGACCACCGGCAGATCCCGTTTGGCAACAGAGTCCACCAGCAGCTGTCCCAGACCGGGATACACAAACACCACCTCCACAATTACCACGCCCACTACCAGGTAGGCCAGATTCACCGCCACCACATTGATGACCGGAGACAGAGAATTGGGAAAGGCGTGGTGAATGATGATCCGAAGCCGCCTGATCCCCTTGATTTCCGCCATTTCTATATAGGCGGACGCCAGGACATTGATAATGGCGGCCCGTGTCTGGCGCATCATATGTGCGGTAACCACGCAGGTAAGGGTCAGGGCCGGCAGCAGAATGGTATAAAATTTGCGCCCCAGACCCATGTGGGGATCGATCATGGCAATACTGGGGAACAGTTCCATTTTTACGCTGAAAAGAGCGATGAGTATATAGGCCACAAAAAATTCCGGAAAAGAAATAAAAGACAGGGTAGTGGTGGAAATAACCTTGTCATACAGGGTGTTTCTGTAGAAAGCGGCCAGAATCCCCAGCAGAATGGCCAGGGGCACAGCAATGAGCGCTGTTGTCGCTGCCAGAAACAGGGTGTTGGAAAACCGCCAGGAGATCAGCTCGGCCACCGGCCGTTTGTTGGCCAGAGAGTTGCCGAAATCCCCCTGGACAAAATTCTTCAACCAGGCCACATACCGGATATGGGGTGGCAGATCCAGTTTGAGTTCCTTGCGAAAAGCCTCCACGGTTTCCGGGGTGGCAGACTGGCCAAGTACGGTATCGGCCACATCACCGGGCAGCAGTTCCACCCCGATGAATATGATCAGCGAGATTACAAAAACCGTTACCACGCTTGCACCGATCCGTTTGAGAATGTGCAGGATTACATTTTTCATAAATAAATAACCAATTAATACATTTGTTGCAGGCAATATATCGGGATCGAAATATTTTTGTCAAGGTTTTATACAAGCGCATTTGATTGATAATAAGTTAAAATAATGATATTTTTATATTTGGACATGAAATTAATTTTATCGCATGCTATGCAATTATCCGGATATCCAGGTTATTGTATGCAACCATGACAGGTATAAAAGGAAACACCATGACCTCTGCAAATGATGAGCAGTGCAGAAATTTACTGATTTCGTTGCGCAAAATTATCCAGGCCATTGACCAGCATTCCATTGTCCTGAAAAAAAAATTCGGCCTCACCGGCCCCCAGCTGGTTACGCTCCAGGCTGTCTCATTTTATGGCCCCATATCCGTAACCCAGGTATCAAAGGTTGTCAGCCTGAGCCAGGCGTCGGTAACAGATATCACCCAGCGCCTTGAAAAAAAAGGATTTCTTTCCCGGACCAGAAGCAGCAATGACAAACGCAAAACCGATATTGTGCTCACCCGGAAAGGCGCCGCCATGCTGGATGAGGTCCCCCCCCTGCTTCAGGAACGGTTCACGCAGCGGTATGCAAAACTGGAAAGATGGGAACAGCTGATGATTGAAAGTGCTTTTGAGCGGGTAGTTTCCATGATGTCGGCACAGGATTTCGATGCCGCGCCCATCATGCTCACCAGAGAGGAAGCATAGGCAGCCTGCCTGCCGTTTTTCGGCAGGCAGGCTGCAATCAGACCCTGAAGCGTGGCCCAGAACATCCGCTGGAACCGCGGGGCATCCATTTTACCACCGACGGTAATGGAATCCACCACCAGGGAGCCGGAGTCTGATGAGGTGACAAAGAAAACCAGCACCAGCCAGATACCCAGAAAGGAAGTAATACCGGTCAACGGCAGGTTTTCCAGCATCTGGAACATGGCCAGAGACACGTCAGCCAGGCATCGGTCAAGCTCCTTGCGCAGGACAAGCGCCAGGAAGCTACAGAACACCAGAAAAAAGGTCCTTGTTGTGCTGAAACATCATCTCTTCAACACAGAAGACCGCCCCCGAAAGGGCGGCCTTTTACTCACTATATCTATTTGTATGCTGATATTATTTGGTAGACTTAATTTCTTCCAGGGCATCCATGATCCGCTGCTTCTCTACAGGTAGCGTCCCTTCACGCATTTCTGCAAAGAGGGCTTTCATCAGGCAGTATAACATCAGGAGCATGATAATCATGAAGGGGAAACCACCGACAACGGAAGCGGTTTGCAGCGCTTCAAGGCCGCCTGTGAAAAGCAGAACTGCGGCGATAGCACCTTCTAAAGACCCCCAGACGATCCGCAGGTACAGCGGCGGATTAGGGTTGCCACCAGAGGTTAACATGCCGTTGACATAGGTTCCCGAGTCGGAGGATGTAACGAAAAATATCACAACCGAGCACATCGCCACAAAAATCAGCAGGTTTGATAACGGGAATCCCTGCAGTAATGCAAAGAAACCCAGGGCAGAGTCTGTATTGACAGCTGCCATAATTGCTTCATTCCCCTCAATAAAAGTCTGGTGCAGGGCAGAACCGCCAAAGACTGCAAACCAGACCATACTGACTGCCACCGGGACAAGGATAACCCCGACAATAAAGTTACGGATGGTGCGTCCGCGTGATACACGGGCAATAAAAGTCCCGACAAAGGGAGCCCAGGCGATCCACCATGCCCAGTAAAAAACGGTCCAGGCATTATACCAGCCGTCTGTACCGGCGCCTGCCGCATCAAGACCAAAGGACATCTGGATAATGTTCTGCAGGTAATCACCGGTCGCCTGGGTCAACGTTTTAAGAATGAACACTGTCGGACCGACAAGAAATACCAGCAGCGTTAACAACACGGCAGCTATAATATTGATCTGGCTGAGATACTTGATACCGCGGTCAATACCCGTTGCTGTGGAGATAATCGCTGCAAGCGTGGCGAGTACAACGATGGCCAGCCACAAAGGCGGGCCACTTGTAAAGCCGAACAACTCTTCCAGGCCGCCGCCAATCTGCATAGCGCCAAGACCCAGAGAAGTAGCCAGGCCAAAGAGGGTGGCAAAAACACCGATTATATTCACCAGCATCCCCCAGGGGCCCTCAATACCCTTACGGCCGAGGATCGGCTCAAGGCAGGAACTAAGCAGCATCGGTAATCCCTTACGATAAGAAAAGTAAGCCAGGCAACAGGCAACTACAGCATAAATAGCCCAGGGATGAAATCCCCAGTGGAAGAACGAGTACTGCATGGCCAGGTGCACTGTCGCAGCAGTTTTTGCTTCACCGTGAGGCGGCCACATATAGTGCCACATCGGTTCGGAAACACCCCAGAAAAGCAGCCCAATGCCCATACCGCAGCTAAAAAGCATAGCGAACCAGGCCATATTGGAGTATTCCGGTTTTTCATCATCTCCACCCAGCCTGATTTGACCTACGGGGCTGAGCAGTAAAAACACAGTCATGAAAAGGAAAATGCTGGCGCCAAAGATAAAACTCCAGCCCCATGTTTCCTTCATGTAGTTGAATACTGCATCAGCAATTTTACCGAATGATTCGGGTGCGACACCGCCAAAAAAT
>JAABUB010000052.1 GCA_011389575.1 Desulfotignum sp.
ATAGATGCCGTTGATGGTAAACACCCCCAGCAGCACCGCACTCAGGGCATCACCGGGGATGCCCAGGGTGAGCAGGGGGATCATGGCACCGGCCGGCACCGCATTGTTGCCGGCTTCCGAGGCGATGCACCCTTCCGGGGTGCCGTGGCCGAACCGCTCTTTTTCCGGTGACAGACGTTTGGCTGTATCATAGGACAAAAAAGAGGCCAGGATGGACCCGGTTCCCGGCAGCAGCCCCACAAAGGTGCCGATCACCCCTGACCGTATCAGGGTTTTCCAGTATTTGAGGGCTGCCCACAGCTGGGAAAAATCCAGAGTGGAGCGGCTCAGGTGGATATGGTCGGTTTTCATGATGTTCTGTTCCACCAGGATCAGGGTCTGGCCGATGCCGAACAGGCCCAGACAGACGGGTACGATATCCAGGCCGTTCTGCATGGCCAGGGTGCCGAAAACGTACCGCTCGCTCAGGGTGGTACCGTCGATGCCCACAGTGGAAAACCAGAATCCCAGACCCAGCAGCATGATGCCTCTGCCCAGCTGTGCCCGGAAGGCCATCACCACCAAGACCACCCCGAACAGGGCCACGGTAAAATACTCCGGTGGACCGAAGCTGGCAGCCACATGGGCCAGAACCGGTGCCAGGAACATCAGGATCATCACACTGATGATACCGCCGCCAAAGGATCCCAGCAGGGCGGCTGAAAGTCCGGCCTGGGCCTCGCCTTTCTGGGTCAAAGGATATCCGTCAAAACTGGTGACAATGGAGGAGGGTACCCCCGGGGTCCGCAGCAGCACCGCAGGGATGGCACCGCCGAAATACCCGCCGCAGAATACGCCGAGCAGCAGAGACAGGGCAATATCCGGGGCAAAGGAAAAACTGAATGGCAGCAGTACCACCATTCCCACCATGGGACCCAGTCCCGGCAGAATTCCCACCACGATCCCCACAAACGTCCCGAAAAAAAGGGCGATCAGGTTTGCCATGGAAAACGCGGCAGAAAATCCGTCCATCATATGCAAAAACATGGCCTACTCCGTGAACAATTGCATCATCAGGGGTTCCGGGAACCAGATACCCAGAGAGTACTTGAATATCGCCGTCAATATGAGGGTTACCAGCAAAGGCACCAGCAGGAGTTTGGTCCGCGAATCCTGCCCCACCAGTTTCAGGGCCACCGCCAGGAATAACAGCGTGGATATTTCCAGCCCCAGAAAAACCAGGCCGCCAAGAAAAAGCACCAGACAGACCAGTACCTTTGCCGCCCGAAAGGGTTTGCCCTGCCCATCCAGATACCATCGAGCATCCCTGGGCCTGGCCAGGCGGATCAGTGACGGCACCGATCCGGCCAGAACCAGGCCCAGGGTGATCAGCGGAAACACCAGGGGGCCTTTGTAAAAGGGATCCGGTCCGGACGTGTCCACCAGCCAGGGGGACAGGATCAGAAGAATCAGGGCAGATATGCCCAGAACCGACCCCAGCAGATCATGGGTCCTGCTGGATAAGGATCTGTCTGTCATTCAATGATACCCAGATCCTTCATGATGGCACCGAAATTGGCCAGCTCGCTGTCCATCTGTTTTCTGGCTTTTTCAGGGCCGGTGGGATGGGGAATCACCCCCACATTGTTGATCACTTTCTGGATTTCAGGTGTGGCCATTACCTTGAAAAAGGTATCGCTCAGCCGGCCGGCGATATCATCCGGGGTACCGGCTGTCACAAAAGCACCGAACCAGATGGAATAGGCATCCCCGAATCCCTGTTCCGCCACTGTGGGGACATCCGGGTACTCTTCCAGGCGCTGGGGCAGCATACAGGCCAGGATCTTCATCTGTCCGGATTCCACATAATCCTTGATGCCGGGGGTGGAAAAGGTGATGACATCGGCATCCCCCTTTACCACCAGCAGGGGATTCAGCTGTTTATAGGCGGTTTCCTGCCATTCAAATCCGCCGATTTTGGCGGCGTTCATGGCAATCAGGGTGGGCACCGCCCCCAGGCCCCAGTGGGCCAGTTTCAGTTCATGGGTTTTGCCGTATTCCGCCAGTTCCGCCAGGTTGTTGTAAGGGGCATCGGCCCGGCAGGCCAGGGTGAAGGGGGAAGACCACACCAGTCCCAGGGGTTTGAGGTCTTCATTTTTATACGGGGTTTTCCCCCGGAGCACCTGGGTGATCATGGGACCGATGGAGATCAGGCCCATGGTGTATCCGTCCGGCCGGCTGTTTCTCAGTTCATTTGTGGCCAAAACCGCACCACCGCCAGGCTTGTTCACCACTTTCACCGGCACCCCCAGTTCGTCAGACATCAATGGAGCCATGGCAGTGGCCACCATGGTGGACGGGTCATTGCCCGCAGGCCAGGGAATCATGATCTTAATGGGTTTTTTGGGCCAGGCCGCCAGGCAGATACCAGGCAGGGCCAGGGCCACGCACATGAGAGCCAAAACCAGACTTGCAATCATTTTTTTCATGGTACAGCATCCTTTGCATGAATAAGGTTAACGGTTATCGCCTGTAACATGGGTCAGGCGGAGCTTTTTTTATGTTCAGCCTCTTTTTGAATCATCTTATCCAGGGTGTCAAAATGGTCTGCCATCACTTCGGCAGCCCGCTGTTTGTCACGGTCCCGGATACATTCATAAAACAGGCGGTTATACACCAGATCCTGTCTGGCGGTTTCCAGATCCGGTGTTTTTGCCAGGACCTGCTGGAACACATGGACCAGGGATCCCATCAAAGCGGAGATAAAGGGGTTGTGGCAGGCATCGGCAATCAGGCGGTGAAAGGAGATGGCCAGGGTCTGGTCTGGTGAGCCGTTCTCAATGGACAGGGCCACCTTGTCAATGCAGGCCGCCATGGCAGCCAGATCTTCGTCGGTGCGCCGTTCCGCTGCCAGGGCGGCCAGACCCGGCTCCAGCACCCTTCGGAGTTCAGCCAGATCCGATGCAGTGGTATCTCCGAACAGGTAGGCATTGGTCACCACATCCATGATCTTTTCCGGACCCGGGGCTGCCACAAAACTGCCGCCGAACACCCCTCTTTTTTTCAGAATCAGGCCTTCAGACTCCATTTCCCGCAACGCTTCTCTGGCCGATGCTTTGCTTACCCGATATTTGGCGGCAATCTCCACCTCCGGGGGAAACTTGTCACCGGCTTTGAAATGCCCGTCCAGAATCGCCTGTTTCAAAATGGTCTTGATCTGGTCGGAAACCCGTTCTTTTCTTATTACCGCATCCTGGAGGGTGTGCAACATGACTGTGATCTCCATTAAAAGTCAGTTTTTTAAAAGTCTGCTTTTTTATACGAAATGTCAAATTTCCACCTGCTTGTCAAGAAAAAAAACAAGGTCATTCATTTGACTCCTGAAGAATCAATATGGCTTGTTGCGGGGTATCTGAATTATCTGCCGGAACTGATTTTGATGGCGAAACGAAAAATCAGGAAACCGGAAACAGCCAGGCGGCAAACTGGGGGTTACGGCCGGAGGTCACATCCGCCATCACATCTGCCAGCTGCCGGGTGATTGGTCCAGGCACTGGGAACAGGGATCTTTTTTCACAGGTTTTGACCGGCAGCACCTTCATGGGGGTGCAGGTAAAAAATATTTCATCGGCGGTTTCCAGCAGATCCGGGGAGATCCGGCCTTCATCCACCGGAATATCCAGGGCCTGGCACAGGGTGATCACACTGCTTCGGGTGATGCTGTGCAAGATGGTTCCCAGGGACGGGGTCATGATCCTGCCGTCTTTAACCAGAAAAATGGATTCTGTGGCCCCTTCTGCAACAAAGCCCCGGGTGTCCAGCATGACCGCCATGTCACACCCCCGGTTTTTTGCCTCCTGGCGGGCCAGCATGCCGTTGAGGTAATTGGCCGCTGCTTTGGCTGTAACCGGGACGGTCCGGGGGTCCAGCTTACACCATGTGGAAACGCACATATCAGCCCCGTCAGATGACGGTACCAGCCTTTTTCCCAGATCCTGCACCGGGTCGATCACAAAAACGGCAATATCCAGGGAGTTCCCGGAGGGCAGAATGTCAAAGGCGATCTCAGGATTATACCCCATGATTTTCACTGCTCCCTGACAGATACCGTTTTTGTGCACTGTCCTGCACACGGCTTCCTGGACTGATGCCGGTGACAGATCCGGTACCATGCCCAGGGCGGAAGCGCTGGAAAACAGCCGCTGCACATGTTTATCCAGCCTGAAGACGCAGGGCCCTTTGCCCGGAATATCATGAACACTCAAAACCTCGAAAACAGCTGACCCTCTGGAAAAACTGTGGCTCATCATGTGAATGCCTGCCTGTTCCCAGGCTGTGAACTTTCCGTTTACAAACACCTTGCGGTCAGAAAGCATAAAACCTCCCTGAAAAATTATTTTCTGCCATGCAAACCAAATCAGTGAAGTATACCCTGTATCAGCTGTAAAAAAAAAGAAAAACCTTTTTGTACCTGATCACGCAGGCAGACAGATGTTTTTTCCCTGTTCAAAGGATACAAAAACACGATGGATTGTGTGCTGAATCCCAAATATAAACTGGCGAACCAAGATCATGGCCGGAATAAGGCCCCTGATATTTTATGCGGCTGTAGCAGTCACCGGTCGTGGTGCGGCATCAGTTGCACAAATCAAGGTGCACCCGTAATACCGGTTTAAAAAGTTGAATCTACAGGTTTTTCCCCATACAAAGCGCTTTGTTTTTCTTGCTATTATTATAAACAGCTGTGCATTGATTTGGTGTATCTGTGTATCTCAAAAGGAGCAAAAATGAATATGAGCCCACCCGATGATCATCAACAATATTCCTCTAGAAAAATGGTTGCAGTTTTTGTCATATCCCTTGTATTTTCAGCTGCTACCGCCATCTGGGGCATTTTCAATCCACAATCTCTGGCAGACTCTGTAACACGCGTCACCATGTACTGCCTTGATTCTTTTGATTGGGTCTTTCTCCTTTCCATCACGTTCTTCATCTTTTTTTGTTTTTTTCTGGGCTTCAGCCGGTTCGGAGACATCAAACTGGGCCGGCCCGATGAAACGCCTGAATTCAGCACGGTTTCCTGGGTTGCCATGCTTTTTGCCGCAGGCATGGGAGCAGGGCTTTTATTCTGGGGCGTGGCAGAACCGCTCCATCACTACATGGCCCCGCCGCCGGGGAAAGAAGCCATGACCCCTGAGGCGGCCCGATGGGCAATCGTTGTCACCAATCTTCACTGGGGCATACATGCCTGGGGCATCTATGCCATGGGGGCACTGGTCCTGGGGTACTACAGTTTCCGCCGCGGCTATCCCATGCTTGCCAGTGCACCCATTACCGCGGTTTTTTCCGGAAAAACAGGGAATGTTCTGGGATTTGCAGCGGAAGTTGTGGCTGTGGTTGCGGTTGCCTTTGGTCTGGCCGGGTCTCTGGGTATGGGGGTTCTTCAGATAAATTCCGGACTCGGGGAGTTGTTCCAGACCCCGAGGCAGGATGTTTCATTTATGATCGGCATTCTGGCAGTGCTTATCCTCTTTTACATGATCCCGCTCAGCACCAGACTGGACAAGGGCATCAAGATACTTTCCAACATCAACATTGCCGTGGTTGTATTGCTGATGTTATATATTTTGTTTTTAGGTCCCACCGCATTTGCGCTTTCCACCTTTGTCACCAGCCTGGGAGACTATGTTACCAATGTCTTAAATCTGTCTTTTCGCTTATATCCCTACAGCGGTGAAACCGAGTGGTCCCGGATATGGACACTGACCTACCTGATCTGGTGGATAGCCTGGGCCCCGTTTGTGGGTATTTTTATCGCACGGATCAGCAGGGGCCGCACTATTCGGGAATTTGTGATAACCGTAATTCTCGTGCCCACGTTATTCTCATTGTTATGGTTTGCCGTATTCGGCGGCACCGGCATATTTATTGAGCGGTTCGGCGAAGGCGGCCTGGCTTCCCTCGTACTGGAAGAGCCGTCCAAGGCGATTTTTTCACTCTTTTCTTATTACCCCTTTGCCCGCATACTGGGAGGTATCACCATCCTCCTGGTCTTTATCTTTCTCAGTACCAGTGCGGCCAGCGGCGGGTTTGTCCTGGCCATGATGACCAGCGGTGGTGATCTTGAGCCGTCTGCATTGCGCAAACTGTTCTGGGGCGCCATTATTGCGGCACTTACTGCTGCGGTACTCTTTACCGGAGGAGGGGTGGTCGTTCTGCGGTCCATTGCCATCAGCGGTGCCCTTCCTTTTACCATCATCATGATTATACAGGTAGCCTGTCTCTATTACAGTCTGGCTACCGAAGAGGGAGCAGCAGACTATGAACATGAAGGGGTGTCCCGGCCCGGCAGAAATACGGAGGTGACAGGATGAGAAAAAACGGTTTATGGTTCATATTTGGTTGTATAGTGATATCCTTATGCTTCGGGCCTGGATGTGCACGGGAAGAAGCGATCCATGTGGCATCAAAAAATTTTTCTGAAAATGAAATCATTGCTGAAATGTTTGCACTGCTTGCCAGGGAAAACGGGCTGCCGGTTACCCAGACCATTCCTTACGGGAATACATTTGATCTGCAGGAGGCTGTAAAGGCGGAAAAAGTGGATCTTTATCCCGAATATACCGGCACTGGACTGTCTATGATGGGCGTACCCGCCATGAGCGATGGAGATAAAGCGTTCAACCAGGCCAAGGAACTGTTTATCCGGTTCGGTATTCAGTGGCTGCCGCGGCTTGGTTTTAACAACTCTTATGTTCTGGTTATGCAGGAAGATGTAGCAGCACGGCTGGGTATCAAACAGATAGGGGACCTGGCGGGAAAAACCGATAATATTATCCTGTCCTGCGAAGAGGAATTTGTGGCCCGGCCGGTGGACGGATATCCGGCCTTGATGCGGCGCTACGGATTCACGCCAGAGCCCGAAGTGATTACCGGCAGGACATTTAAGCAAATTTACCGCAACCTGGTGACCGGCCGGGCACAGGTTGCAGTTACCCAGCGAACGGATCCGCAAATAGCGGAATTCAATCTTCGTGTGCTGGAAGACAATCTTAACTTTTTCCCCGCCTATGAATGCGCACCAGTGGTGCGCCGGGAAGTATTGGATCAGCATCCTTCTCTGGAAAAAATCCTGGAACAGATGCACGGCCGTATCTCAAATAATACCATGCGGGATTTGAACCGGAAGGTGGAACTGGACGGCCTGGACGCCCGGACAGTGGCAATAGAGTATCTCACGGCACAGAATTTAATTACCAAAAAACCGCTGGATGTGGAAAAGTCTGAACTGATAGTGGCAGTGCCCCCGCTTGATCATCGTTCTGCCCTACTGGCACGGGGACTTAATGCGATCAGACAGATTTCCCCGGGACGCCAGGTTATCATGAGAAGCTTTACCGACCCGGTAACGGCATTGTTTGAAGGAAAAGCGTTCATCGCTATCCTGGGAGCGGAAAATTTTTTTACCCTGCGGCCGGGAAGTATTCCGGAGACGAACACACGGATCGAAGCAATTATCCCCCTGGGAAACCGGGTGGTGCATCTTCTCCGAAGGGCGGAAAAAATAACAAAAAAACCGTTTGACGGCATCAGCCGGATCGGAGTCGGTCCGGCAGGCGGAAGTTCGGAAAAGGCAGCCGGCATGTTATTGGATGCCTATGGAAAATCCGATACCATTACGCTGGTAAATGGAACCGTTGACCGGCAAGTGCGTGCGGTATCAGAGAAAAAACTTGATGCTGTACTGGAACTCGCCTCTCCGGGCGATGCCCAGATCATTCTTTTTCTGGAAAAATTCCGGCTGTCTCTGCAGCCGCTTACCGGCTGGAACCTTGAAGACAGACAGTTCCGGTATCCATTTTTGCGGTTATCCCGGATATCACCGGAGAGCTATCCCCGACTGACAGATCCTGTGGAAACAGTCGGCAGTCAATTGGTATTTGCCGGTCCCAAACCAAAGGAGGCACTGCTGGGAGACGGAGATCCTGTGAGCGGGCTGCGTACTCAGCGGCAGGCCATTCCCCGGAGCATGAAGGAAGATCTGGCAGCAGCGCTGGAGACAAAGGAAACGATTGATCCTGCGCTGCCGGGAGAACGGGTCACCACGGTTACTGCCCGCCGTGACGTCCAGGCGATTAATCCCGCACCCGGTGTTTCCTTTCTCACCGCCTTGTTCCTGGCCGGCATGGGTGTATTGTTCTATTCACTGCTTCGGAGAAAGTCCTGAACATCTCGGGGAAGCAAATTATAAAGCCGGCCGGGACAATGGAATAAATTGCCGGGCCGGCTCCAAAATCAGACGGTTGATCTTTGGGGAAAACCACTCTCCGGATGCAGCATTTTTTTCAGGTAATGGCCGGTATAGCTTTCAGGAACGGCTGCAACGGTTTCCGGGGAACCCTGGGCCACGATTTCGCCGCCCCCGGCCCCGCCTTCGGGTCCCAGGTCCACTACCCAGTCCGCGGTCTTGATCACATCCAGGTTGTGTTCGATGATGATCACGGTGTTGCCGGCGGAGGTGAGGCGCTGCAGCACCGCCAGGAGCATGCGCACATCCCGGAAATGCAGGCCGGTGGTGGGCTCGTCCAGAATATACAGGGTGTCTCCGGTTTCCCGTTTGGCCAGTTCCCTGGCCAGTTTGATACGCTGGGCTTCTCCCCCGGACAGGGTGGTGGCGGCCTGCCCCAGCTTGATATAGGACAGCCCCACATCCATGAGGGTGTCCAGGATCTGGGTGATTTTCGGGTGGGATTCGAACAGCTCCCTGGCCTGGTGCACGGACAGGTCCAGGACATCGGCAATGGAATGGCCCTTGTAAGTGATTTCCAGGGTGGCCCGGTTGAACCGCCGGCCGTGGCAGACCTCACAGGGCACAAACACATCCGCCAGAAAATGCATCTCCACCTTGATATATCCGTCCCCGTTGCAGGCCTCGCACCGTCCCCCTTTGACATTGAAGGAATACCGCCCCTTTTTATACCCCCTGGCTTTGGATTCCGGGAGCATGGCAAACAGATCCCGGATGGGGTCGAACACCTTGGTATAGGTGGCGGGATTGCTCCGGGGGGTCCGTCCGATGGGCTTTTGGTCGATATTGATGACCTTGTTCAGATGGGACAGGCCGGTGATCTTTTCATGTTTTCCCACGCTGAGCTGGGATTCGTGCAGCTTCACTGCCAGGGCCGGGTACAGGATCTGGTTGATGAGGGTGGATTTGCCGGCGCCTGACACGCCGGTGACCGCCACCAGCAGCCCCAGGGGCAGTTTCACCGTCACCTGCCTGAGATTGTTTTCACCTGCCTTCACAACGGAGATCCATTTTCCGGGTGCAGGGGTTTTGCGCTGTGCCGGAATGGCAATGGATTCTTCACCGGTGAGAAACTTGCCGGTGATGGAGGCCGGGTTGGCCCGGATCTGGGACGGGGTGCCCTGGGCCACGATGCGGCCCCCAAGGTGTCCTGCCCCCGGCCCGATGTCCACGATCCAGTCCGAGGATTCCATGGTTTCCTGGTCATGCTCCACCACGATCAGGGTGTTGCCTATATCCCGCAGGTGCTGCAGGGTTTTGAGCAGCTTGATATTGTCCCGCTGGTGCAGGCCGATGCTGGGTTCATCCAGGATGTAGAGCACGCCGGTGAGTTCCGAACCCACCTGGGAGGCCAGGCGGATCCGCTGGGATTCCCCGCCGGACAGGGTGGGGCCGCTGCGGTCCAGGGACAGATATTCAAGGCCCACATTCACCAGGAACCCTAAGCGGTCCCGGATCTCCTTGAGCAGTTCCGCAGCAATGAGCCGGCGGCTGCCGGACAGTTCCAGAGAAGAAACAAACTGGTAGGCCTCTTTCACCGTCATTTCCGTCACATCAATGATGGATTTTCCCTGGATCCGGACATTGCGCACCTCGTCCCGGAGGCGCTTTCCCTGGCAGGCGGCACAGGTGCTGGCGGTCATGAATTCGGTGTAATATTTTTTCTGTGTTTCCGACTGGGTGTTGCGGTACCTGCGCATCAGGGTATGGAGCAGTCCTTCATGGGTGCGGGTGAACTCCCCCTGGATCTTGGCGGACTGCCAGTTCACCCGCATTTTTTTGGTATCAGACCCAAAGAGCAGCAGATTTTGCTGGGTTTTGGGCAGATTTTTCCAGGGCCGGTCAAAATCGATGCCCCACTGCTCCTCCATGGCGGTGAGCTGGCCCAGTCCCCAGGAGTTGTCGTTCTGGTACCGGGGGTTTTTTATGAAATAATTTTTCCATGGTTTCACCGCTCCCTGGCGGATGCTCAGATCCCTGTCCGGGACCACCTTGTCCGGGTCCATGGACAACAGGGTGCCGATACCGTTGCAGTCCGGGCACATGCCCAGAGGCGAGTTGAATGAAAAGATCTGGGGAGACAGTTCTGGATAGGCAACACCGCAGCAGGAACGGGCCTCGCTCATTTTTATATCCTCTCTGCCCAGGATATGCACGATGATCTGGCCGCCCCCCATCTTCAGTGCCGCTTCCACCGAATCGGTGAGCCGCTCTTCAAAGGTGCCTTCCGCTTTTATGACCAGCCGGTCCACCACCACCTCAATGTGGTGTTTTTTGTTTCTGGCCAGGGACTGGACATTTTCCAGGTCCTGGACCACGCCGTCCACCCGGACCCTGGCATAGCCCTGTTTTTTGAGTTCCGCCAGGTGTTCTCTGTGTTCGCCTTTGCGGTTTTCCACCACCGGCGCCAGGATCAGGATTCTGGACCCGGCAGGCAGGGCCATGATCTGGGAAACCATGCCCTGGGCATGGCCCCGGCCCACTTTTTTGCCGCAGCGAAAACAATACTGGGTCCCCACCCGGGCAAAGAGCACCCGCAGGTAATCATAAATCTCGGTGATGGTGCCCACGGTGGAACGGGGGTTTTTGCTGGCAGCTTTCTGTTCGATGGCAATGGTGGGAGACAGGCCCCGGATGGTGTCATACCGGGGTTTTTCCATCTGTCCGATGAACTGCCGGGCATAGGAGGACAAGGACTCCACATACCGGCGCTGGCCCTCGGCAAAAATTGTGTCAAATGCCAGGCTGGATTTGCCGGACCCGGACACCCCGGTGAACACCACCAGCTGTTTTTTGGGGATCTCCACTTCGATATTCTTGAGGTTGTGTTCCCTGGCCCCTCTGACGATGATGCGGTCCAGTTCCGTGGCAGGGGCAATTTCCGGTACCGGTCTGTCTGATGCCGGCACCTGTGTGGACAGGTGCCGGTTTTTTCTTTGTGCGCCCATATCTCATTATCCTTTGGGGATCAAATTTTTCAAATTACCCCAAGATGATAAGCACGGCAACCAGAATGTAAAGATTGACAGCGGTCATGATATGGGCAACCCCGTTCAATTGACCGATGTTCATCCCCGGAGCTGTTCCGCACGCGATGTGCCCGTGTCGGCAGCCTGTGCCCGCACTGTCAGATGCCAGTCTCAGGTCGCTCACACAACGCTTACAGGGAGCGATGTCAATACAGGTGCCCCTGCATCTACATGTGATTATTCTGTGCCGCATCCGGTCATTTGAACCTTGCCGAAGCCTGGTTCATTTTAACAGATCCGGGACACCCCAGGGAAGTTGTCTTGCTGTACAGGTGTATTGCATTAGACGAAGAAATGCATTATTATATTAGGTATTAACCCTTGAAATAAAATGGAGATCCCATGACCATTGACCGATACCGTTTTGAAACCGGGGTGTACCGGCCCCCCAGTGAAGGAGGAAGCGCATCCCTGCTGGTGCGGTTCACCCGGAACTGTCCCTGGAATCACTGTACCTTTTGCAGCATGTACAAGACAGAAAAATTTCAGCTGCGCCCCCTGTCGGAAATCCTGGCTGATATTGATGCCATGGCTGCTCTGGCAGAGGATATAAAAGCCTTGTCCACCAATGCCGAATCCAAAAACGGTATCACCCGGCAAGGGGTGATGGCCTTGCTGGAAAAAAATCCTGAACTGGAGTACCATCCCGGAGCTGCCATGCTGATCAACTGGCTCATGGCAGGGGGGAAGACCGCCTTTATCCAGGATGCCAACAGCCTGATCATGAAAACCCCGGATCTGGTGAAAGCTTTGGAACACCTGAAATCAACCTTTCCCAATATTGAACGGATCACCACCTATGCCAGGGCCAGGACCCTGGCCCAGAAACCGGCCAAAGACCTGGAAGCCATCCGCAGCGCCGGCCTGGACCGGCTCCATCTGGGCCTGGAAACCGGGGACGACGACCTGTTGAAGGCCATCAAAAAAGGGGTCACTGCAGACGGCCAGATCAAGGCCGGCAAAAAAGCCGTGGCCGCTGGATTTCAGGTATCTGAATACTGGATGCCCGGGCTGGGGGGGAAAGAAAAAACCCATGACCATGCCAGAAACACGGCCCGGGTTCTCAATGCCATCAACCCCCACTATATCCGGTCCCGGCCGTTCCGTCCCATTCCCGGTACCCCGTTGCACCAGCAGGTGCAGGCAGGCGATATCACCCTGTTGACTGCCAAAGAACAGCTGGAGGAACTCAAGACCATGATCCAGGAGCTGGAGGTCACCGGAAAAGTGTGCTTTGATCATGCCATGAATTACTGGCAGCGCCCCGGAGGCAGCCTGCTGCTCACCCATGATTATGAAGGGTATAAATTTCCGGAAGAAAAACCCCGACTGCTGGCCCTGATTGAAGAAGGCCTGGGCTTTGATCAGATGCCTCCCCGCAGACTGCACCTGTGAAGGCATCGGCCATGCATGCACCTCCCATATTAAAACTGGCTTATTCCAGCTGTCCCAATGACACATTTATATTCAAGGCCATTGCAAAAAAACTGATTGATCTCAAAAAGTTTACTTTTGACATTGCCGTTGATGATGTGGAAGCCCTGAACCAGCAGGCGGTGCTGCTCACCCATGATGTCACCAAACTGTCCTTTGCAGCCCTGGGAAGCCTTCTGGATCGGTATGCGCTTTTGCGGTGCGGCGCAGCCCTGGGCAAAGGATGCGGCCCCCTGATGGTGTCACGGCCCGGCACGGAGCTTGAAGATGCACAAAAAACCCGGCAGGCGGTGGCGGTTCCGGGCATGGGAACCACTGCCTGTCATCTGTTCCGTTTTTTCATGGCTGACCAGTATCCGGACATCGATTTCACCATCCTGCCCATGTCCTTTGAAAAAATCATGCCGGCGGTATTGGACAAGACAGCAGATGTAGGTATCATTATCCATGAAGGCCGTTTCATATACCAGTCCATGGGGCTGGAGATGAAGGCCGACCTGGGACAGTGGTGGGAAACCAAGACTGAACTGCCCATTCCCCTGGGATGTATTGCCGTGCGACGGGACATGGATCAGGGCATTGCCTGTGAGATCCAGTCTCTGATCCAAACCAGTGTTGCCCATGCATTTGCCAATCCTGACATGGGTGCGGATTATATTGCCCGGTATGCCCAGGAAATGGATCCGGCAGTAATCCACCAGCACATTGATCTGTATGTAAATGATTTTTCAAAGGATCTGGGGGAATCAGGAGAACAGGCGGTCACTGCATTTTTTTCATATGCCAGAAAAACCGGGATAATCCCGGAAACCCACCTGCCCCTGTTTGCCTGTTAATGGAGTTTTTCAAAGATTATGGCCCGGGCTTGCCGGATACAAAAAACATTTTGCCGTAAGGTGGATCTGACCCTGCATAGCCATGCCATGGTCCGAAAAAATGACGGGGTGTTGATAGGCATTTCCGGTGGACCGGATTCCATTGCCCTGGCCCGGGTGCTGCTGTGTCTGGCACAGGTTCGCAAGCTTCGCATCGGCCTGGCCCATCTCCACCACGGGCTGCGGGGGGCAAACGCAGACCATGACCAGGCATTTACCAAAGCATTTGCCGCAACGTACAATCTGCCCTTTTTTTGTGAAAAAAAGGATGTATCTGTCCTGGCAAAACAGACCCGCACCTCGGTGGAAGAAGCCGGTCGAAATGCCAGGTATGCCTTTTTCACCCGGATTGCAGACACCCACGGATTTGCCCGGATTGCCACCGGTCATACCAGAGACGACAACGCAGAGCAGGTGCTCATGGGACTGCTGCGGGGCAGCGGATCCAAAGGCCTGGCAGGGATCCCGCCGATACGGGAGAACCGCTTTATCCGGCCCCTCATCGACCGGTCCCGCAGAGAAATCCTTGATTTTCTGGATGATCTGGGCCAGGCATGTGTTATGGATGCTTCCAACCAGGACCCGGGCTATCTGCGAAACCGCATCCGCAGCCACCTGATACCGGTGCTGGAAAAAGAATATAATCCCGCTGTAAAAGAAGGGCTTCACCGGATCAGCGGCATCCTGTACGAGGAAGACCGGTTTCTGGATGGCCTTGCAGAAAAGGCATTTGAAACCTGTATGGAAAAAAAAGATACAAATGCTGTTTTTTTGTCCATCCAGGCTGTTACCCGACTTCATGCGGCTCTGGTCCCCAGGGTTCTGCGCTGCGGCATCCAAGCGGTGAAATCAAATCTCAGGCAGATCACCCATGACCATGTCCGGGCCATCCAGCATCTTCTGACAGAAGCTGAGCCGGGCAGGCACCTGGATATGCCCGGCCAGATCAGGATATATAAAACCCGGTACCAGATCTGTTTTAAAAAAGAGGTCCTTCCCCTGCGGCAGCTGGGCAGGATGCAGAAACAGGCCAGACAGCTGCCCCCGGAGGTGTAAGCCCACAAAACTATAAAACTTTTCCTTGTATATTCGCAAATTGTGTTTATATATACGTAAGTTTTGGTGTTCTATTTAAAGATAAGGAGAGAGGATCAACATTGAATCAATTTTATAAAAACATTTCCCTGTGGCTGGTGATCGTCCTGATGATGGTCATGTTGTATAATATTTTTAACCAGCAGCAGGTCGGACAGACAGATATCGGATACACGGAATTCTTGTCCATGGTGGAAAAAGACCAGGTACAGGATGTGGTGATCCAGGGGCAGGAATTGTATTTTACCGATGTCAACGGTACCAGATACAAAAGCTATGCCCCTGATGATGGAGAACTCATCCAGCTTTTGCGGGCCAATGGCGTTTCCATTGAAGCCAAACCACCGGCAGAATCTTCCTGGCTCATGTCCATTGTGATTTCCTGGCTCCCCATGATCGTGCTCATCGGCGTATGGATTTTTTTCATGCGCCAGATGCAGGGCGGGGCAGGGGGCGGCAAAGCCATGTCATTCGGCAAAAGCCGGGCCAGGCTGATGGATGATAAAAAGGAAAAAGTCACTTTTGAGAATGTGGAAGGCATTAATGAAGCCAAAGAAGAACTTACCGAGGTGGTGGATTTTTTGAAAAATCCTGAAAAATACACCCGTCTGGGGGGACGTATTCCCAAAGGGGTTCTCCTGGTGGGCCATCCCGGAACCGGTAAGACCCTGCTGTCCCGGGCTGTGGCAGGAGAAGCCGGGGTCCCGTTTTTCACTATCTCCGGTTCCGATTTCGTGGAAATGTTCGTGGGTGTGGGCGCATCCAGGGTCAGGGATTTGTTTGCCCAGGGCAAAAAAAATGCACCCTGTATCATATTTATCGATGAAATTGACGCAGTGGGCCGCCAGAGAGGAGCCGGTCTGGGCGGGGGCCATGATGAAAGGGAACAGACCCTGAACCAGCTGCTGGTGGAAATGGACGGGTTTGAAGCCAATGAAGGCGTTATTCTCATGGCTGCAACCAACCGGGCGGATGTGCTGGACCCGGCCCTGCTCAGACCGGGCCGGTTCGACCGGCAGGTGGTGGTGGATATGCCGGATATCAGCGGCCGTGAAGGTATTCTGCGGGTACACATGAAAAAAACTCCACTGGGCAGTGATGTGGACCCGGTTATACTGGCCAGGGGAACCCCGGGATTTTCCGGTGCCGACCTGGAAAATCTGGTCAATGAAGCAGCATTGCTGGCTGCAAAGCGGGACCATGAAAAACTGTTCATGAAGGATTTTGAAGATGCCAAGGATAAGGTGTATATGGGACTTGAAAGAAAATCCAAGGTGATCAAGGAAGAAGAAAAGAAAACAACCGCTTATCATGAAGGGGGGCATGCACTGGTGGCCCGCTTTCTTCCCAACACCGATGCCATCAACAAGATCACCATCATCCCCCGGGGAAGGGCAGCCGGTGTTACCTGGTTTCTGCCTGAAGAAGGGGATTTCAAATACAAGGACCAGCTGGAAAACGAACTGGCCATTGCCTTTGGCGGCCGGGTGGCTGAAGAAACCATCTTCAAGCGTGTCAGCACAGGGGCTGCCAACGATATAAAACAGGCCACCAAGCTGGCCAACCGGATGATCCGGAGTTTCGGCATGAGCGACAACCTGGCCCCGCTTTCCTATGAAGACCATGATGAAAATATTTTTATCGGCAGGGAAATGACCCAGGCCAAAGGCTATTCCGAGGCTACTGCCCAGCAGATTGATGCAGAGGTTGCCAAACTGGTTGACCGGGCCTATAAAAAAGCCAAAAAACTTCTGGAAGATAATATCGATATCCTTCATAAGCTCACTGAGCTGCTTATTGAAAAAGAAACCGTACTGGGACCGGAACTGGATGATCTGATTGCTGAACTGCGGCCGGACTATGATTTTTACGGCCGTAAAAACGTTCGTACCACCCCGGATACTGGCGCCTCTTCAGATTCCCGGAAAAAAACAGATACTGAAAAAACAGATACTGAAAAGACAGATGCTGAAAAGGAGGATGGATCCGGGACTGCAGAAGCGGAAAATTCCGGAGGCACTGCTTCTGAGGACACAGCAGAAGATGTCTCAGATGATACCCCCGATGATGACACACCGGAAAAAAAGTCTGACAGGGAATAGTAAAGATGGGAAATTTTCACCTGGAGTTCGGCAGGTTTCACCTGGACCTGGGCAGCAGGGCCTGTATCATGGGGGTGTTGAATGTAACCCCGGATTCTTTTTCCGACGGCGGCAGGTTTGACACCTATGAGACTGCCGTGGCCCAGGGTATGCGCCTGGCAGAACAGGGGGCCGATATCCTGGATATCGGCGGGGAATCCACCAGGCCGTTTTCAAAGCCTGTATCGGAACAGGAGGAAATAGACCGGGTTATTCCGGTTATCCAGACCCTGGCAGGAAAAATTTCCATTCCCATTTCCATTGATACAGTGAAATCCGGCGTGGCAAAAGCAGCCCTGGATGCCGGGGCTGCCATGATCAATGATATTTCCGCTTTTGAACAGGATTCCGCCATGGCTGATCTGGCAGCCGGATACCAGGCCCCGGTGGTACTCATGCACATGAAAGGCACCCCTGAAACCATGCAGGTGAACCCGGATTATGATGATCTTATGCAGGAAATTACCGGCTATCTTGCCGCCAGGGCCGCATTTGCCGTTTCCAGAGGCATTCCCGGGCAGCACATCATCCTGGATCCCGGCATTGGTTTCGGCAAAACCGTTCACCATAATCTGGTGCTGATCAATAGCCTGGAAAAACTGCAGGCCCTGGGATTTCCCCTTTTAATGGGGCCGTCCAGAAAATCCTTTATTCAGAATATCCTGAACAAGAATTCGCCTGATAAAATCAAAAAAGATCCGGAAAAAATTGAAATCGGCACCCTTGCTGCCGTAGGGGCCTGTCTGTCCGCAGGGGCCCACATTGTCCGGGTGCATGATGTTGCCCGCGCAGTTACGTTTGCCCGGGTCTTTGATGCCATTAGGAATGCCTGAACAGAAAAACCATATATCAGGCTGTGCTGTTTTCCTGCTCCTGTTTCTTGTTTTTTCCGGGTGCACCACAGAACCGGTGGAAACAAACCTGCTGCTGCCGGTGGAATTTTCCAATGTGCCCGAAGGCATGGTCCTCACCCAGTTCCGCACCGATAAAATTGAAATCCGTATCAAAGCTGATCCGGAACTGATTAAAAAAATTAATGAAAAATATATCCAGTATCCGGCTGATCTGTATACTGACCTGGATATTGATCCGGCAGGGGCTTCCGACTCCATTGTACCGGGGCACTATGTACTGCCGGTGGACAAAAAACGGATACCTGTGGATCCGCATATAACAATACTGGATATCTCTCCTTCCTTTCTGAGTGTACACCTGGAAAAAATAACCACCCGCACCTTTAAAGTGAATGTTCCCTACACAGGCACGCCTGCCCAGGGATATATTATTCTGGAACCTTCTGCAGAACCGGCCTCGGTGATATTGTCCGGCCCCCGGTCCCTGATTAATGACGGCATCCAGGTGTTGAAAACCAAGCCTGTTGACCTGACCGGTGCCCAGGAGACCTTTAAAAAGGAGGTGCCCCTGGACCTGGAAAATCCCCATCTGTATTCCGCTTCTGCTCCCATTATCGTGGTCACTGTGCAGATTCAGGAAGAACAGGTGGAAAAAATTATTGAAAACATTCCCATTCAGATTCAAAACTGTCCTTTCTCTGCCGGCATTGCACCGCCTGCCATCACCATTGCGGTCAAAGGGCCTTTTGCAGCCATGGGAAACAAGAACCTGCTGGATCAGATATTTGCTTTTATCGACCTGGAAGGATTGTCGCCCGGGGTTTATGCCCGGAATGCCAGAATAAATATACCTGTGGGCCTGGTCATGACCCAGGCGGATCCCCGGGTTTTTACCGTTACAATTGAATAAGGAGTCCCCATGCTTCTGGTAATTGATGTGGGCAACACCAATACCGTTATCGGTGTGTATGACCAGGATATTCTGAAACACAGCTGGCGCATCCGCACCGTCCGGGATAACACAGCAGATGAGTTCAATGTGCTGGCAAAAGCGCTGTTTTCGGATAAAGGCATTCCTCTGTCCGCCATAACTCAGGTGATTGTGTCATCGGTTGTCCCGTCTTCTGTGGGAATTCTCAACGGATTCAGCGAAAAATACCTGCACCTGACCCCGGAATGGATCCAGCCTGCATCCGTGAAAACTTTAATGCCCATCCTTTACAGCAATCCCAATGAAGTGGGGGCCGACCGTATCGTCAATGCGGTGGCTGCCTATGATAAATACAGAACCGGTTTGATTATCATTGATTTCGGTACTGCCACCACCTTTGATGTCATTTCTCCGGCAGGGGAATACCTGGGGGGCGCCATTGCCCCGGGGGTGATGATCTCTTCAGAAGCCCTTTTTCAAAAAGCATCCCGGCTGCCCAGAGTGGAAATATTCGCCCCGCCAAAAAAAGTGATCGGCACAGATACCATTGAAAGCATGCAGTCCGGGATCATCCATGGCAACGCTGCCATGGTGGACGGCATGGTGGAACGGATGAAAAAAGAACTGGACCAGCCACCAAAAATCATTGCCACCGGCGGGCTGGCCCCGCTCATTTCCGGCCTTTCCACCACCATTGAAGCCGTGGACCAGTCCCTGACCCTGGACGGGCTGCGCATCATAGCCGGGGAGCTCAGGAACCGCCGGGGATAACCGTAAAAGAGATTTTGTCAGGGGGCAACTAATGCCCTGCACCATCCATGACAGCCAGGTCATAGCTGCCTGGTCATCAATCCAGAAGGCCAGACTTTGTTTTTTTCTTGACTTACGTTGCCCCCCACTGATACAAGCACAACATATTGGGCTTGTATCAGTGGGGGAATAATATTGCCTTACTACTCTGTTCCTGTCAAAAAAAACAAGTTCCTATCTTTAGGGGGTTTTGTGGTCGAACGAAACTTGAAGCTTTACGGAATTGTTCTCTTTGCATTTTTTCTTTTCTGTAATTTGGCGCACGCCGGCACTCCGATCCATGGCGCTAAGGCGGGAGGCATGGCGGCTGCTTTCGTTGCCGTATGCGACGATCCGTCCGCAATCCTTCACAATCCCGCGGGAATCGCCAATTTGGAAGGGACCCGTCTCTATGGCGGGGTCACCGCTGTTACAGGTTCTGTGGAATTTGAAAATCCATCGGGACAAACCGAGGAAGCTGATGACAAGTTCTATTTCTCGCCTCATGCTTATGCGACAAGCGATCTCAATTTTGAAAAAATGGCTTTCGGGCTCGGTTTGTATTCTCCTTTCGGAATCGGCGGAAGGGAGTGGAGTGACGATGGGCTCACCCGTTATCTTTCAACAGAAAATCTAATCAGCACGGTTTCCGTGAACCCGGTGTTCGCCTACCGGATTGTTCCACAGGCATTCATTGGATTCGGCGTTTTTTACCTGTATACGTCCAACGAAGCCGAACGTATGATCGACCAGTCGGACCTGGGGTTTACGGACGGCAGATTTTCTATGGAAGGCGATGGGGGAGGGTTGGGGTATAACCTGGGCCTTTTGTTGTTCCCGGAAGGTAAAGTCAGTTTTGGAATAGCTTATCGAAGCAAAGTCGATGTCGATCAGAACATCGATATCAGGCTTATGAATCTGGCTCCGGCACTGCATCCTCTTACGGGCGGTTCAGGTGTGGATTTCGACGCCGAAACCAGCCTCGAATTTCCCGAAGTGCTCAGTTTCGGGATAGCCTGCAGACCGACGAATTCTCTGACCCTTGCCCTTGAATTGGAGTGGACGGGATGGTCAAGATTCGACCGGGTTGATGTAGACCTTCAAAATGAGATCCCCCAGGCAGGAATCAGCGATTTTGTTTTAGATTATGACTATGATGACACCTGGTTCTATAAAATAGGAATCGATTACAAACTCACCTCCGAATTGTCCATCCGTGCAGGCTATGCCTACGTCGAAAACCCGGTTCCCGGCCGAACACTAAATCCCGCAAATCCTGATGCGGATCAGCACAACTTCAGTTTAGGGATGGGTTACACAAAAGAGAAATGGCATTTTGATGTTTTTTATATGGCGGATAAGTTTGAAAAAAGATCCGTCGATAACGAATTTGTCAATGGTGAGTTTGAAACTTTTGGTCACTTTGCAGGTCTCAGCATCGGGTATCGGTTTTGATCATCAAAATAATGAACCTACAGGCTTACATTGGCGGTGACCCAGTGGGGGGAGGTGACATTCTGCCACTGGTTTTTTACTGTCAGCCCTCAGGTATTAGCTAACAGCTAAAACTTTACACTTTCATATAACGACCATGCCCTGACGGGCACAACAAAAAATGAAAGCTGTTAGCTGAGGACTGATGGCTTTCATATAAAAACAGCTAACGGCTAACAACTAAAGCCTTTCTTGCCCCTTTCAGGGCATGGCCTTTATTAAAAGGATGCCAGGTCCCTGAGCCGGGAGGTGACATGTACCGGCTGCCGGATCATCCCCTGTTCCAGCATGATGGCTTCTGTCTGGGCCCAGGCTTCCCGCCGGATCCGGCCCACGGCAGTGTCAGGCCGGGGCTTGACCAGATCTCTTGTGGCATCCAGCTGGACTTTCTGCACCTCCCCCTGTGTGCCTTTGTCATACTTTTTCACTGCTGACAGGACCTGTTTCTGGTTGGATGGATCCATGGCTGCTTCCCAGGCATCCAGCAGCACGGACAAAAACTGCCGCACCAGATCCGGGTGGCCTGCCGCCATCTTACCCGACGTCACAACAGAGTTGGCCACAAAATCCACACCAAAATCAGCCGGGTTGAAAAAACGGACAGACTCGCCTTCTCTTGCCAGTTGTCCTGCCAGGATCACACCCTGGGAATTTCGGTATACCGGCCAGAGGGTCACCTGTTTTTTTAAAAAAGGGGTAAAGTCAAATCTCACACCGGTCACCTGTACATCTTTGAGGGTGAGACCGGCCTTTGCCAGCAGGGTTTTCATGATGGTTTCATCATTGCCCCCGTAGGTGATGCCCATGCGGCAGCCTTCTAAATCCGACAGGCGGGTGATCTGTATCTGATCGTCCCGGTAAATCCACTGCATGGGATTGATCTGGAAAATCTGGGCCAGCACCACCACGTCAGCGCCTTTATCCAGAGCCCGGATCACCTGGTCCGCAGATGCCACCCCGAAATCCGCATATCCCAGTTCCAGCTCCTTGATGGCATCTTTTTCCGGACTGCCTTCCTTGACGGTGACATCCAGTCCGGCAGCGGTGAAAAACCCTTTTTCCATAGCAAAAATGTCGCCTGCCACACTGGTATTGAACAGCCATTTGAGCCGGTAATTCAAAGATATCTGCTCTGCCCTGCTGTCAGGCACTCCGACAATGCAGATGCAGAAAATCATACCCAATAAGGGTCCCAAAATTTTTGCATGTTTCATAACAGTCCTCCTTTGTTTTCAGAGCCCCATTTGGCTTTGAGCATTTCTCCCAGGGTTTCCAGGATACCCTGGTAAACGGAAATGACAATGCCGATCATGAACAGGGCCGTGAGAATCGCAGCCAGATTGCTCTGGTACAGGGCGATGCGGATACTGTATCCGATGCCGGCATTGGCGGCAATGAATTCCGCCACAATGGTGCCTGCCATGGCCAGGGTGGCACTGCCGGCAATGACGGTGGTCAGTTTGCTCAAATTTTCAAAGGCCCGGATTTTCACTTCCAGCTGCCAGCGCATCCGGCCGGTGGCGATATAAAAATGCTCAATATCCTCTACAGGCGCCGCCATCACCCCCAGTACGGACAGCAGCAGCGGAAAATAACAGATCATGGCGGCAATGAGCAGCCGGGACAAAAACCCGTCCCCCAGGAGGATGAAAATAATGGGGGCCAGGGCCACGATGGGGTAAGCCTGGATATTATAGGCGGTCACCCGGATCATGGAACCGGCCCAGGAAGATTTACGGCCCAGGATGCCCACAAAAAATGCCAGGAAAATGGAAATGCCCTGGCCCAGAATGGCAACAGACAGGGTGTCCATGACATCGGTGAAAAATCCGGTAGACATGTGCACAGCGGTTTCCAGGATCAAAGGGAGCCCCGGAATCACATAATCAGACAGGGACAGCCCCTTTTTCACCACCAGCAGGATGCCCAGAAACACGGCATACACGATCATGAACTGGTAAATCCGCCTAAAAAGCATTCATAACCTCCAGCATGACCCGGTCCAGGGATGGTTTTTCCAGGACAGGAATGCTGGTGTCATCCTGTCCTGATACAATTTTGCTGGGTTTTTTCCGGGACGGCTGGGTCAATACCAGGATATCTTTGCAGAACCGGGCCACCTCCATGAGGTTGTGGGAAATATATAAAAACATCTTGTGGGAGAACAGCTCTTTTACGGCCAGCAGAATGGTCTGGCGCAGTTTTTCATCCACATTGGCCAGGCTCTCGTCCAGGATCAGCAGGTCAAAATCCTGGAGAAGATACCGGATCAGATTCATGCGGTTCTGCTGGCCCATGGACAGCTGGGAAAACCGTGCACCCACCACCGGGCCCAGCTGGAAAATATCGATCAGCGCCTTTTTCAGATCCTGCCTGTCTGCAGGGCAGACCCGGTCCAGATGGCGGCCGGTGGAAGACCACGCGGGCAGCCGCTCCAGGTTGTAGGTATACAGAATGGTACCAATGCCAGACGTCTGGATGGGCAGTTCCGGCCGACTTCGGTAATTGGCCAGCAGTTTTGCAAACGAGGTCTTGCCCACACCGGACGGGCCGAACACCGCGTGGAAGCCGGGCCCATCCATGGCAAACCGCAGGTCCTGAATAACCATGGTCTCGGATTCAGGATAGGCAAAATTCAAACCGCTGCATTCCAGGCGCATCTGTTTCTCCCGCAAGGTGTCTTCACTGCCCTAAGCTTTACAGGGGATCGCTTTAAAAATCAATGCCTGATACATCCGGCAGCATGATCCCGGATGCCAGAAGATTCCAGTGCAGTTCATAGCACCGTTCCAGGTCATTATCAGCATAACCCCCAGGCAGAGGCCCCGGTCATCGCTCGTATGCTGAACTTTCGATCCTGGAAAAGAAATCAAGAATTCTCGTGTCTGCTTAACAGAACAAAAAAAGAGGGAAAAGTGAGTTAGGTGCAATTGTGACAGCCATATCATGAAACAACCTTCTTGCTTCTGGTATGGAAATGATGTTTTGTAGAATTTTTTTTACTCTTTTTGCTTTATAGCTTTATACCATATTTCATCCTTGTAAAGTTTATCAATACATTCCTGGCAAATACCATGGCTGAATTTTGCTTCTGAATGCTTTTCAATATAAGAATCTATCTGATTCCAATATCCCTGGTCATCTCGAATTTTTTTGCAATGCGCGCAGATGGGCAGGAGACCACTGAGTTTTTTAACATGCACCAACGCATTTTTTAACTCTTTAAAAAGAAGTTCTCTTTCATCCTGAAATTCAATTTGCCTGTTTATATCTCGGCCAATATGAACAGCACCTGTCATATCCCCTTTATCATTGAATAACGGATCTACTGTAATGAGCATCCAGGTACCATCTTTGATTTGGAGTTCTGAACTTTCTCTTTTACCGGTTTTGATCATTTTGGGTAATGGGCATCCTTTCACAGGTGAGTCAGTGCCATGGGCAAGAGAGCAACATTTTTTACCAATTACTTTTTGTATTTTCAATCTGAACAACTTTTCAGCAATGAGATTTGAGCGATAAATTTTTGACTCAAGGTCAATTATACAAATCCAGTCATCAATAGCATCAAATGTTTTTTCCCACTCTTTCCGGTCCGATTGTTTCATGGTCCCCCCTTTTT
>JAABUB010000053.1 GCA_011389575.1 Desulfotignum sp.
GGTCCGACTGATCTCGGCTTTCATCTCCTGGTTTTCCATGATCAGGTGTGACAGTTTCAGGGCCTTGTTCACGGTGAACATGATTTTGGATTCATCAAAGGGTTTGGTCACATAATCACAGGCCCCCTGCTGCATCATGTCAACCGCTGAATCAATGGTGGCAAAGGCGGTGATAAAAATAACCGGGGTGGCTATTTTTTCCTGCCGCAGTTTGCTGATGAGTTCCCGGCCGTCCATTTCCGGCATCTTTATGTCGGAAATCACCACATCATAGGTATGCTGGTGCAGCATATCCAGTGCATGCCGGCCGTTCACGGCCTTGTCCACCTTGAACCCTTTTCTTTGAAGCATCATTGACAGAAGATCCCGCATCTTCTGTTCATCATCAACTACCAGAATATGTGCCATTTTCTTCTATTGCCTTTATCATTTGTTCATGGGTACCGGAAAACAGAGAAATACAGAATCGGCAGCCCCCGTCTTCCGGGGCCTGCACCCGGATATTGCCGCCGTGGGCTTTGATGACCTGGTCGGCAAAGGCCAGGCCAAGACCTGTGCCCGTGGCTTTGGTTGTAAAAAACGGCTCAAAGATTTTTTGCCTGTCCTGTTCTTTGATGCCCTTGCCCTGATCCGTCACAAACAGCTGCCATTTATCCTGGACCACCACCACTTTTATGTCAACCTTGCCGGTTTTGTTATTGGCTTCACAGGCATTTTTTATGATATTGCCGATACCCCGGGACAACAGATCGAAATCCGCCTGGGCCGTAAACGGGGTGCCGGGAATATCACAGCAGATGTCCAGGCCGTTGCCGCCATGCTGGATCTCGAATCCCATCACCACCTGTTCGAGCATCTGGTTGAGATCCACCCGTTCAAACCGGGGTTTGGCCGGCCGGGAAAACATCAGAAAGCTTTCGATCAGGGTATTGAGCCGGACAATTTCTTCTTCCGCATAGGTCAGGGGGATATTGTCTTTCGGGATATCCATGTCTGTTTTCAGCATTTCAAGGGAACTTTTGATGATTCCCAAAGGATTTTTCACTTCATGGGCAATCATCAAAGAAAATTTTCCCACCTCGGCCAGGGTTTCCTGGCGGGCCATTTTCCCGTATGCCTGCTTCAGGGTTCTGCGGCCGGCAGCCAGAGAATCCAGCATATCATTGAACGCATTGGCCAGCCGGGTGATCTCCGGGGTGTTGCCGGGGGCGGCCCTGATGGTGCGGTTGCCTGAAGAAACCTTTCTGGCCGTATCTGCCAGAGAGATCAGGGGGGCCACCAGAGACCGTGACACCACATAAAAAATAATTCCGGCCAGAGCGGTCAGCACCAGGGCCAAATACACAAAGCGTTTTTTCATCTGACTGGACAGATCTTTGATTCCCTTCACCGAATAGGTCACCCTGACTCTGCCGATGAGATCCGCCTCCCGGGGTCCGGCCAGCCGGCTGATCCATGCAGCACTTTCTTCAGTTTCTGTTAAATACACTTTTTTTTCCACACTTGCAAACGGACCCGGTATATCCCTGGACACCGCCACCAGAGGGGTGTTCATGTGGTCTGTGATATCCACGCCTGCAATGTCATTTTCCTTGAGCATGTTTTCGGCCAGGCCCTGGAGCAGGTTTTTTTCCCCGATCAATATGCCCAGTTCGGAATTCAATGCCAGGTACTGGGCCATAAAATCGATGCGCTGGTTGAAGCGCTGGGTTACAAACTGGTTGATGATCCCCACCCCCAGGTATCCCATGGTAAAAGTGGCGGCACTGATAAGAAAAACAGCAGCAGAAAGCACCCGTATGTGAATACCGATATTTTTCGGAAACAGACTTTTCATCTGGCTGCCTCCATTTTCAGACCGAGTTTTTGGGCAATCCGGGGGTTGGTGTGGCTTTCAAACACAGGAGGAACCCTGCGGCATTCTCTGCCGGCCAGACAATCCATGATAAGACCGCCTGCCTGCCGTCCCAGAGCCTGGTAGTCGAATTCAAAAGAAAAAAGTGCCCCGGTACGGGTAAAATAGGCATTGTACCCGATGACCCCGGTATTTTTATACAGGGCCTGTTTGATGACATACTGGATCAGTTTTTCAGAAATAACGGTCTGGTCCGGGATCATCCAGACCGCATCGATGCGGTCCAGGTTGTTCTGCAGTACCCTTGCAATATACTTTCTTGCAGTTACCTCGAGCGGGATGATCTTAACAGAGATATCATCCAAAGCTGCTGCAGACGCTGCTGCCTCAAAAAACCACTGGTTATGGTCCGGATCAAACAACAGACCGATACTGCGAAGGGATGGAAACGCTGTGGAAATGGTCTCCAGCTGGGCTGCCACAGGAATGCGCAAAGAAATACCGCAGGCATTATGAGGTATATGGGGCACCGCATCCGGGTCCAGCACGGCAGCATAAATTTTTTTTCCCGGAATACCGGTTTTCCAGACCAGAGATGCAGCTTCCGGACCCACCGCAGCCACCAGATCATAGGCCCCGGTTATCAGGCGGTCGGTCACCTGGGCGGTTACCAGGTCATCTCCGGGGGAAAGAAAAAATATGTCAGAGCCTGAAAGTCCTGAAGATACCCGTTCCATTATGCCCTCGGTCACCTCCAGGTAGGGCCGGATCTTCCGGGAAACCACCACGGCAGCGTTTGTGTCTAGGGCAGCGTTTGTGTCGGACGCACGCACCACAGGCGGTGCTGCCATCGTCCACAAGACAGCCATAATGACAAGACAATATAAATTTCTGCTGCAAATAAGAGGCATTCACGGTTTCCAGGTTCTGGTTCGACCATTGCCCGGTTTTTATATCAGAACCAAAAAATAATTACAAAACAATAATCCGGACCTGCCGGGAAACCTCCATCAACACCCGGAGAATGCAGTTCAAAAATATCCTTGCGTGTCTGAGGATAAAAGAACTGAACTTCAAAGGGTTTACACCGTAGGTGAGACAGATAAAAAATCAAGGGATCTTGTTTAGGGGGGGGTAGCGGACACTGTACTGGCAGCTGTATCATACCAGCCCAGGTCCGGGCCGAGACCTTCAGGCCACCAGATCATGCCGTGGCGGGTGAAATGGATGCGCAGCTGCATCAGAGCACTGGCAATACCCAGATCCCCGTGGGTGATTTTTTTTATTTCAACCCCCCGCAAAACCGACCGTGTGGTGGTTTTGACCATATCCTTGTCAATGGCGCCGTAGCCGGCCCTTGCATAGGCCTCCACATACACGCCATTGAGTTTTTCCACAAACTGACGGTAACCGTCCGCCACTGCGGCCCGCTCTGCCATGAGCCGTGCCTGGCCCCTGGTCAGGGCCGCTTCCGGTTCCACCCCTTTGCCGATCACAGTAAAGGTGACTATGCGGTTTGAAGAGTTCTCATCAAGGCTGTTTTGTAGCACCGGGCCGGGGGATGCCTGGTAGATATTACAGCCGGCCGCAATGACAGGTATTGCCAAAAAAAGAAAAAGCTGAATCCATTTTTTCATTTCCCTCACCTTTGTGTTTACGGTTTCACATTAACTGTTGCTCTGGAAAACTGCAACGCAGCTTCAAAATTGTAACATGACCTCCGGTCTTACGTGTCTGTTACCAAACGTAAAAAGCATCGGTGTTTTTTCGCATAAACTTGAAAACAAAACAACAAAAGAATGAAAAGATGACCCGGCAGCACCGCATGCAATGAAATTACAAACCAGGGGGCCGGGCATTGACAGCAGTTTTGAAAAAAGAGATGGCAGGAAGATGGGGGAAGATCAAAGCGTGGGCAGAAAAAACACAGCTATGGTGACATGGCGCTGGAGATTTTTCCATTCTGCCTTCTTTTTTGCTTCAAACCGGTATTGGCCGGTGCTGCCGATTTTACACACCTGCGGCTTGATACCATGGCTGACCAGGGCATGGACCACGGCAGCGGCCCGGGCTGCCCCCAGTTCAAAATTGGAAGGATAGCTGGGGGTATCGATGGGGTCGGTATCTGCATATCCGTCAACAACAATGCGCACATCTTTGTCCCGGACCAGATCGGCCAGGTTTTTGAGAAACGGTTCATAGCCTTCGGGTATCTGTGCACTGGCGCTGGCAAACAAGATAGGCAGCCGGGTTTCCATGCGCACAGGGGTGACGTTGGGTACCAGTTCCAGCCAGCTGTCCAGGCCTGCGGCAGCCATCTGTTTTTCAAGATTTTGCCGGAAATTCATACCGGCGCCGAAACCGCCGGGAACAAGGGGTACAATAACGGCACTGGAGGTTTCCCCGGCAGGCCCGATTTTTGCGGTTTCAGGTGTTTCCCTGTTTTCTTTTAGGGCACTGGTTCGGAAATCGTTTTCTGCGGGCGGATGTTTTTCCGGCAGCTCCGGGATCAGGTCCTGGTAGCGTTGTTTGAGTTTTTTCAAGGCCGCGATCCTGGACTGTTTAAAGGCAATGGAGTCATGCATGCGCTGGGGCACAAACCGGTCAAAATCCTGCATCCGCTTCACCTTGAGGGTCAGCCACTCCAGATCATTTTGGGTCTGGCGGATCTGTTCGGTGACAAATGCAACCTGTTCCTGAAAATGGATATAGTCCCGATATTTTTGCTGGTCTGTTGTCAGGGCATCATCTGCAAATGCAAAACCAAGTCCGGACAGCCAGAAAAACAAAAATCCCGCTGTCAGGGCAGTCACAGCCCATGCCCGGCGTGATCCGGCAGGTAAAATGTTTTTTTTATCACATCTGGTGGTTTTCATGATTTTCCTTATATTTCAGTTTCCCCCGGATTTTGCCTGGCTGCCTGTACCGCCAAAAGTCTGGTCTTCCACAGGTGTCATCTGTTCCCCCAGCCCGCTGGGCCACCAGACCATGTCTTTTCTGGCAAAATATATGCGCAGCTGGAGATGGGCTTCGGTGATGTCGTGCTCTGCCTTGCGGATTTCCAGTACCTCCACCCCCCGGAGCCAGCTCTGGGCCCTGGTGGTGATTTTTTCCTTGTTCACAGTGCCGTGTCCTGCCTGCATAAAAGCATCCACATACACACCACTGATTTTTTCAATAAGCTGGCGGTAGCCGTCTGCCACGGCCGCCCGCTCAGCCATGAGAGCGGCTTCCCCTCTGGTCAGGGCTTTTTCCGGCTCCAGTCCCTTGCCCACCACTTCAAAGGTCACCACTTTCCGGGAAGCCTGTGTGTTCTGGTCCTGTCCCAGCACCTGTCCGGGGGCTGTTGTGTCACTGTTTTTTCCCAGGGTGCTGCATCCTGTGGAAAAAACCCATAAAAGACACACAAGGCAAATGCCGGCCATCGGATATTTCATTTTTATTTCCTCTTTTTAAAAATGTTTGTTACCATGTAAACATCATGCACCTGTACCATTTACTGCTTTACTGCTGAATTGGTTACTGCTGAATTGGTTACTGCTGCGTGAAAATTTTACTGCTGCATGAAACCAACTGGATTTACCTATTACAGAACTGAACATTACAAAAAACATGCCATTTTTAAGCAACCTGATTATTTTTCTGGTTTTCACCTGTCTTTCCGCCGGTCTTTTCCAGGGGCAGGCTGCCGCGTCAGCCGCGCAGGAAGGCCTTGACACCTACTATGTCCGGTATGACATCAAATATGCGAATAACAGGATCACAGATGAAAATCTGCTGATGGTGCCTGCGGAAAATGAGTTCAGGATGGAAAAATTTTCTCAGGCAAGTATTGCCGGTGTCATATCCATGACATCCGGAGAGTCAAAAAACCACCTTTTTTCCCGGGCCAGGGAACAGGCACTCAAGCAACTGCTCAAAACCCGGGGGCTCACCTCTGTGACATCTGAAAACCGGGTCACCATTGTGAGCCATGAAGGGGTGGTGCGTATCCCTGTTCAGATTGTGCCTGAACAGGCATCAGGGCCGGAACAGGAATCAGGGCCGGAACAGGAATCAGGGCCGGAACAGGAATCAGACCTGGTCAGCCGGGATGGCGTGCCGGTTTTTTCCTATACCGCCAAAACCCTTTTTGCCCCTCTGGCCTTTCCCGACCAGTGGCAAAAACTCAAAACCAGGGCATATATAAAAGAAAAAATCGATGCTTTCTTCCAGTTGCTAAAATAAAGCACACCCAACAATCAAAATCCAGGCAGTCAAATAATAACCTATAACCTATAACCTATAACCTAAAACTTATAACCACCCATGATAAGAAACCCTCTAATACTGATGCTGCTGCTGTGGGCCTTCGCCCTGCCGGTCCAGGCTTCCACAAGCGGTTCTGGGATCTCCGGTTCTGGGATCTCCATGGATGCGCTCCGGCATATCGCCGCCGGGGACAGGGCTGCCCTGGTGCGGGCAACAAAAGATAAGAACGCCGGGATCCTGGTTACCGATGATACGGGCAGTGTTTTGTTTTCCCAAAACCCTGATACCCCCATGGTGCCGGCATCCATTCTCAAAATTTTAACCGGCCTGGCTGCATTGACACATCTGGGACAAGATTATCGTTTTGTCACCCTGGCAGCCCATGACCCTGTCACCCATACCCTGTATGTGCGGGGCCGGGGTGATCCCATGTTTGTGTCAGAGGCCATTTTATCATTCTGCCGCAGGTTTACGGAAAAAACCGGCATCACACAGATCAGAAAAATTGTTGTGGACCAGTCTTATTTTGCCGCAGATATCCAGATCCCGGGCACGGGCCGGTCTTTGAACCCCTATGATGCCACCATCGGGGCTTTGTGCGCCAATTTCAACACCATTTTCTTCACCCGGGATGCTGCAGCCCAAACTTATGTGAGTGCCGAGCCCCAGACCCCGCTGCTGGATATTTTCAAAAAACAAATTGAAAATACCGGGCAGAACCAGGGCCGGATCCTGTTGGAAAAACAGGTGCGTTCTTTGTATCCGGGCCTGCTCATGGCCCATTTTTTCACCACCCTGGGCGTGGAGGTGTCAGGGCCGGTGGAAACAGGAGCGTTTCCGGTACACGCCCGGACAGGCGCCACAGCAGAGATGCCCGATACTCCCGATACTCCCGATTTTCCCGATACACTGGATTCACGGGATTCACTGAACACCTTGGATACCCGGAAAATCAGGGCCCTGGCCCTGGCCTCCCCTTACAGCCTGGAACAGGTGGTGGAAAAACTGCTCACATATTCAAACAATTTTATTGCCAACCAGGTCTTGCTGGCCCTGGGCGCCCGGCAGTTCGGGCCGCCGGCCACCCTGGATAAAGGTGTGGCAGTGCTTATCGATTTTGCACAAAAAAATCTGGGGTGGGAACAGGTGCAGCTTGCAGAAGGCTCGGGCCTGTCCCGGAAAAACCGGGTGACACCGGCACAGATGGGAACGCTGCTCCAGGCATTCATGCCCCTTCACAGGCTTTTGAAGCGTACCGATACCCAGTATTACAAGACCGGCACCTTATCGGACGTCAAAACCCGGGCCGGGTATTTTGCGGGCAAAGACAACCGCCTGTATCCTTTTGTGATCATGCAGAAACGATAGGCTGCCCGCAACACATTATCTTTCGATATAGGCGTAGGCGCTGTGGTTGTGGATGGACTCGAAATTTTCCGCACTCACCGAAAACCAGGTGATGTTGTCATCGGCTTTCAGGACCTGGGCCACATCCCGGGCAAGATCTTCCACAAATTTGGGATTGTTGTAGGCTTTTTCCGTGACAAATTTTTCATCTTCGCGCTTGAGCACGGAATAGATATCGCAGGAGGCTGCGGTTTCCACAATCTCCACCACATCTTCAATCCAGATCAGCTTTTTGAACCGGGCGCTCACCAGGACCTCGCCCCGCTGGTTGTGGGCACCGCAGTCGCTGATTTCCTTGGAACAGGGACACACCGAGGTCACCGGCACTGCCACCTTCAGGACAATGTCGGTGGCATGATCTGCATTGCAGGAGCCGAAAATGGAACAGGTATAGTCCATCAAACCGCTGACACTGGTGCTGGGGGCCTCTTTTCTGATAAAATAGGGAAAGGTGATCTCAATATGGGAGGATTGGGCCCCCAGTATCTCTTTCATGTCCGCCAGAACAGTGGTCAAAGATTCCAGGGAAATCCGTGTTCTGGACTGGTGCAGGATCTCCACGAATCGGCTCATATGGGTGCCTTTGCACTGGTGGGGCAAATCCACATACATGCTGATTTCCGCCACCGTGGACTGGGTGCCCCGGTTTTTGTCCAGCACTTTTACCGGATATTTCAGGCCTTTGATACCGACCTTGTCAATGGGAATTTTCCTGTAATCAGGCTGGTTCTGTGTGTCAATCATTTTCCTGATTGTCAGGTCTGGGTTTGGAAACAATACGGTTGGCGGCAATCTCCCGCAATACCGTTACCACGTCCCCGTTTTTGGTCCGCTGGACCAGCAGGTCCGCCCCTTCCCTGACCTGGCGGACCCGCTTGGCTGCCAGGTGCACCAGAGTGAACCGGTTGTCAACGTTTTTCAGACAATCTTCTATGGTAACTCTTGCCACGGCTGTTCTCCTTACCTTCTATAAAATATCAATGATTTCATACGTTCTTTTGCCTCCGGGCGCCTGGAGGGTTGCTTCGTCTCCGGGGCATTTACCGATCAGGGCACTGCCCAGGGGGGATGATACGGAAATCCTGCCTTCTTTGATGTCTGCCTCATCCGGACCCACAATCATGTATTCAATCTGCTC
Source organism: Desulfotignum sp. (assembly GCA_011389575.1). Classification (GTDB taxonomy): domain Bacteria; phylum Desulfobacterota; class Desulfobacteria; order Desulfobacterales; family Desulfobacteraceae; genus Desulfotignum. The sequence continues at coordinate 8,652 of JAABUB010000053.1, forward strand.
TTCAGAGTCCAGATTTTCCACGAGCACCCGGCTGGCAAAACGGACAATGTCCTTGGGAACCGATTCCGGATCAATGACCTTGGCAACCCCAAGTTTATAGCTGATCTCACCGATGCGGCCCTCCAGAAAAGACTGGCGTTCCTTGGCAGCATGGTATTCTGCATTTTCAGATAAATCCCCGTGGGCACGGGCGGTTTCAATGGCCTTGATGTTTTCCGGCCGCTCAACTTTTTTGAGTCTTGCCAGTTCCTGCTTTAAGGTCTGGTAGCCTTGCTTGGTAAACGGTATTTGCTCCAAAACAGTAAAATCACTCCGGTGTACAACGGTTATGGGTTTATATGAAAGTTTTAAGTGTTAAGTTTTAAGTTTTAGGCTAATGCCTTACTGCTTATGCTTTTATCATTTGTTTTGGTCTCTCAGACCATGGGTGTTATAAAAAAAATGGTCAGACCTGCCCAAAGGGATGTCCAGGACAAGATCCTAAGGGTTTTTCAGCATCTGGCCGATAATGGTGCTCCCTGCCCTGGCTGTGTCACCTTTTTTGACCTGTACCTGAAAATCCAGGGGCAGATACAGATCCAGGCGGGAACCGAACTGGATCATGCCGTAGCGTTCTCCCCGGATGACCCGGTCTCCGGCTGCAACACAGTTCACGATTCTTCTGGCCACAAGACCGGCTACCTGGACAACTGCAAAGCGTTTTTTGCCCGGGGTCCGTATGGTCAGGGCATTGCGCTCATTATGGATGGAGGCCTTGTCAAAAGAGGCATTGATAAACTTGCCCGGCGTGTATACCACTTTTTCCACCACCCCGTCAAAAGGCATCCGGTTCACATGGACATTAAATATATTCATGAAAATGCTCACCTTCTGGCAGGGTTCTTCCAGGTATTCGGTTTTGGCGAGGCGCTCAACAGCAACCACCCTGCCGTCAGCCGGAGAGACCAGGTTATGATCTCCTTCAGGCACAACCCTGTCCGGATCCCTGAAAAACCAGCAGACATATACCCCGAGAACGGCAGCCACCCAGGCCGGTACCATCCATCCAAAATAAAAAAACATCCCTGTAACAAGGATGGCCAATATAATATATTTTATTCCCGGAACCGCAACAGGCAGCACTGCACGGCCCGGCCATTTTTTTTTATCCATCTATTACCTTCTGCCGCATCTTCAACCTCATATCCCGATTAAATTACCAGAAAATTCAACACTCTGTCAATACAAAACTGGTTGAACCACTGCCTTTACAGGCAAGTGGTCAAAACAAACCAGGGGCAAGGTCAAGGAGACACCTGCCCTAATTTGATTTTTTCCGGGGTGAGTGAAATTATCACAAGTCCGCAGAAAATAAGCACTGATCCTGCAGCCGAGACAGGTGTGAATATTTCACCCAGCAGCAGAACGCCCAGCAGACAGCCGGTGAGGGGTTCAACCAGCATCACGATAGCTGTTCTGGATACCGGAACCACTGAAAGCCCTTTTGCCAGCAGCAGGTAGGCGCCGGCCGTGGCCACAAGTCCCAGATACAGCACCGCTGTCAGGCCGGGCACGGTCATCACCCGGGAAAGATCTTCTGTAATCACCCGGGGAAATACCAGAACCGCGCCCACACATAAAATAACCGCAATACCCAGGACAGGGGAATGGTCTGCCACCACAGCCTTGCTTGCCACAAGGGAGACCGCATATCCGAATCCGGCAGCAGTGGCCAGCAAAACACCGGTGGTGTCGATTGTGACAGCACTGCCTGCCACAGTGAGCAGGATGCATCCGGAAATGGACAGTAAAGAAGCTATCAGCCAGGACCGGTTGAGGTGTTCTTTTTGAAAGACCGCACTGAGCAGTCCGGAAATGACAGGGGCAATGCAGATGGCCACTATGGTTCCCAGCGCCACCCCGGTTCTGGCCACTGCCTCAAAAAAACACAGCTGAAACAAAACAATGCCGCAGGCTGCAATAAACGTGGGTATAAGGGGCGGGCGGAAGGAAAAGGCACTGGTCCTGCTGAACACCCCGGCCAGCAGCAGCAGGGCAGGTCCGCCGATGAGCAGGCGCAAAGAACCAATGGCAGTAGAAGAGATTCCTTCCGGGGCCAGGGCCTGGGAGGTCCCGGTTGTGCCGAACAGCATTGCTGCCAGAATTACCAGCAAAAATCCTTTATATATCCTTTTTTTTTCCATTGTCTTCCTTTGCCAATTTTCAGGCCATGCAGTATAATCTTTTAACTGAAGACAAACAACCAAAATCTTAACTGATGTATTCCTGCAGTGCAGTCCCGTCTGCAAGGCATAAACCCATCAGCAAACCCATTTTTTGGGGGTGAAAAAAAATGAAGCCTTTTATACCCGCATATATCACCACAAAACAAAACGGACGGCTCAAAGAAAAGATCCGGGCAGCCTCTGAAATACTTGCTTCCTGTACCCTGTGTCCACGGCAGTGCCGGGTGGACCGGACCAGGGATGAAAAAGGGGTTTGTGCCACCGGAAAAACAGCGGAAGTTGCCAGTTTTGCCCCGCATTACGGAGAAGAGCCCCAGCTGGTGGGGGACAGGGGATCAGGCGCTGTATTTTTTTCCCATTGCAGCCTGCAGTGTGTTTTCTGCCAGAACCATGACATCAGTATCCAGGGAAACGGCCAGGCTGCCGATGCAGATCAGATTGCGGCCATCATGCTGTTTCTGCAGGAAAAAGGATGCCACAACATCAATTTTGTGACCCCCACCCATGTGGTCCCCCAGATCCTGAAGGCCCTGGATATTGCCATCGACCAGGGACTGCACCTCCCCCTGGTGTACAATTGCGCAGGATATGAGCTGAGTGATACCCTGAAACTCCTGGAGGGCGTTGTTGATATCTTTATGCCGGATTTTAAATTCTGGGATCCAGCTGCAGCCAGGCGTTACTGTCGCGCACCCGAGTACCCGAGGGCTGCAAAGACGGCGATCCTGCAGATGCACGCCCAGGTGGGGGATCTGGTTGTGGACAGCGCAGGACTGGCCCGCACAGGCCTCCTGGTGCGGCACCTTGTGATGCCGGGACGTCTTGAAGAAACCAGGCAGATACTAACCTTTCTCAAGGAAAAGGTCTCCGCCCATACCCATGTGAATCTTATGTCTCAGTACCGGCCCATGGGAGAAGCCGCCCAATATGCGGGCCTGGCTCAGCCCCTGGCTGCCCGGGAATTCAAACAGGCCCTGCAGATGGCAAAGGAAACCGGCCTTCCGCTGATCCGGTGATTTGAAATACAGCCGGCTCGATTCTTGACTTCTTGCACTCCGGACATTTTCCGGGTTTCTTGTAAGTTTTTCTGTCCTTGAATTCAAATCCGCAGTTCAGGCAGGAGCACGGTGTTATTTTAATCTGTTTTTTCTGGTGGCGGATACTTTTTTCAATTGACGGCAGGTGTGAGTATACTTCTTTCTCGCTGATCCGCAGGGCCTTTGAAAGATCTCTTGCTGTCATGGGTTCAGCTTCCAGGCAGCGGATGATCTGCTCTCTGACTGTCAGTTGTTTATCAGGTTTCATAATATCAACCCATTATGAATTAAACGGAAAATCCGTAATAGGTGCCATCGGAAAACTCCACATCGATACGCAGCTTACCGCCGGTTGCCTCGTCATAACGCTTAAGGGACGAGAGCTTGAGATCACGACCAAGCCTTTACATGCCCGCAACCGTCGGTTGTTTCACGCCAAGAGCCAAGGCAACCTCGCCCTGGGTTTTTTTTGCGTGTTCACGCAGATCAGCCAAATGAATGCCCAACAGTATTTTTGCCGCTTTTTCCCGAGCATCGGTAACAACCTCCGGCTTTTCTGCCGCCAGCATCTGGTCAAGAGTTTTTGCCATAATCGTCACTCCTTTTTCAATTTTTCCAGGTGCGCCGTGAACTCACGATCAGCAATCGGGATCATCACCTCGTAAAATCGTTTTTCATTTCCGGTCTTATTGCCGGCGCAAAGCACAATTCCGCTTCGGCGCTTCGGCCATGCTTTGCTGCTCTAATCCGCAAAGCGCGATGAACCTCATCCGGTACGTTTCTGACAGTGATTGATGGCATGATTTCATCTCCCCATTATACTTTATTTGCTTGCACTATATCATGGCGCAAGCAAATAAAGCAAGAATAGAATCATTTTCAAAAAAAGCCTTGATTGGGTGACATTATAAAACAAAGCTTATCGGTTTTAACCTGAATTCAAGTAGGTTCCCCCCCTGGCTTCTCTGGTTTCAATAACGACCATGCCCTGACGGGCACAACAAAATATGAAAGTTATGAGTTATGAGTTATGAGTGGTGAGTTATGAGTATTGAGAGAAGCTAAATCGATATTTTTTTCTCACTACTCAAACCTCATATCTCACTACTTTCATATAAAAAATAATATGATGATTGTTCAGACAGTTTTGAAAATCGGGGGAATCTTTGAAAAAAGCATTAAGCTCATCTGCAACGGCATCAGGAATGTAAACTTTCTTGAACAACTTTTGCAAAAGATGAACATGCTTAATATGCAAAAGGTTGCTGAAGATGCGCTGCCGGTTGATATCCGGAAGTGGAAAAGGCAGGGTTTGATATATCCGGGGTCCAGAATCACAAGCAGTTGGTCAATAGGCGGGCGGGTTCATAGTTCAATCGGGGCCGTGGCACAGTTAGACCGGCTAACCCTTCAGTACAATCACCGTGGAGAAACAGTCGAGCAGGATGTCATGTTCACCTGGACCCGATGTAATTTCGGCGGTAAACGAATTTGGTTTTTATGTCCATTCTGTTCCCGGCGCTTTCAATCCACTGCCGATATTCAAACCCAAGGGGATGCACTATACAACCTGGATGCGGATCAGATGGCAGATAGAACTGCAGGAAAACAAAGGGTTTGCCGACCTGGGAATGGATGCCCGAAAAAATTGGCTCTCCTGCGGTCTTGTCTGCATTGACCAGGCCTGAGTCATCATCCACGCACAGCAGCAGGTCATTTTTCGGCCCGCCCCTGGCCAGGCGGAACGGGTACCCCCGGAATTCGGACGGTACATATTGCCCCATCCACTGCCCGTCAGGGGACACAAACAGATTGGTGCCGGGGGTCAGAGACAGGATCGCCGCCAGGATAAAGTGGTCTTCCTGTTTGACAAACGCCAGGGGCAGGCTCAATGCGGCATCGGGGATTTCTACGGCAGCCATGGGCACGAAGCACTCATGGGCCGCAAATTTATAGGAGGTGACTCGGGTCCAGGATTTGTCGATGTGGGTTTGTCTGGTGATGGCGGACAGGTTTCTCATAGGCGTATTCTTTTTCCTTTGATGCCGCTGTTAGGGAAATTGTCGATAAATATCTTTTCGGTGCAATGCCTTTTTCGGAACGATAACGTCATCTTCCATCCTATCCTGTAGTTCCCAAACCGAACTTCAAAACACAGGGGATAGTTTTTCATCACCAAGTGATGCCGATCCCCAATGTCCTGATCTCCCTGGTCACTATTGGAATATTTTTTTGGCTCTAAGCCCTGAAGATCAAGTTTGCCTAAACCATATTTTTTGGATAATTTGTTCATGATTCGAATTGATTGTCTGTATTTGGGTTCACACTCATCCCCTGTCTGACCTCATCCAACAATCCCCTGATTTCATTTGCCAGATAATCGCAAAACTTATCTTTCATGAAGGTTCTTTCCTGAACGTCCATCGGCAGGAAACGCGCCATTTCCGACTTGAACCCTTCGCCGTGAATGATCTCCGGCAACCGCTGCCAGATACTTTCCAGCTTGAGGTCATAATCATTGACACCGTAATCTTGGATTTTATTGCTCACCCACCCGTGATTGATTGCCGTTCCTGCCTGCTTCAACCACCGCAAATCCCAAATATCCCGATGACGTACATAACGCTGGGTATTGACCAGGGACACCAGCTTGTCAGCCATAATCTCGTCGAGCGTTTCAGTCAGTACCAGTGTGTCCCCATACCCATCCGGCAGGAAGTCATAATTGGTTTGCAGGGCCCTGGGAATACGGGAATAAGCAGGAACATTGGCCACTCCAATCTTGATCCGCTGTCTGGGCAAGTGCCTCTGCGCCCAGACAGGATCATGGCTTTCTCCACCAGCGCTGCAAAATTTGCCGGTTCAATCATCGATCAGCGCCTCCTCGTCCACCAGATGGGTATTGCGGCCAACCCGCTTCAAGTCCCGCCATGCAGCCATCGGAGTTGCCAGCCGCAGAGGGCGGCCGACATTTCGAATACTGGCAAGAATATTGGATGTGGGCCGTTTGGTATGGGTAAACTCAATGGTCCCCCAGGGGGTGCGGTATAATCCTTTACGGCCCGTTGTCATAACAGTAAGACGATCGACCGGAATTTGCGAGATGGCGCCGTATTCAGAAAGTGCAGATTCCAGGCTGATGTAGTTGTATTCCCCCCGGCGCAACGCCACGGCAATTCTCTCAACAGTGTGACTGTCCATGCTGCGCGCCAGGGCATACACGTAAACCCCCCGGCATGCCCGTCGCAGCCAGCCGTCCTTGACCAGTCGATTCACCGCCTCCTGAAGGGTTTTGGCACTGTCATCCGGAAAAAGCCTGGCCAGGTCATGGCGCGTAAACACATAACGCCCTGTCTCATCCCACGCGGTCAACACCTTTATTGCTGTTTGCTTATCCATAACACCTCAAGTGAACACGAATACTATCAATATATAGTCTTTATGTCCACTTAAATCAACTATTTTCAGATGATCAGCAAATAAAATCGTTTCGGTATCGAACTCCCGGGTGTACTCAAACGCCTTGTCCCATTCTTCAGTGCCAGCATACCAGCGCAGCAGCGCCCATCGGGAATAGATCCTTTCCAGGTCAGACTGGTGCGGATCCGATGCCATGGCCTGGAGGTCATCAAGGGCCAAATTAGAAAAACCGCTCCAAAGAACGGTTTCCAATCCGGCCGAGAGCAGTGCATAAGGTAGGCGGCCTTCTCCGGCCCCGTAATGCTCATAGTGAAACTGGATATCCATACCTGCTGCTGCAACGTCTGGATTCTGTTCCAGGTACCAGTCCGTATCAACTTTTATCTGCATATTATATAATCTTTACCGCCCGGGAGCAGTATCCGACCTCGATTACGATTACCAGACGATACGGATATCAGGATATTTGGCTATTACTTGTCTTTGGACAACAATTGGATCCATCTCTAAAGGATCATTTTCTTCTGGGGAACAATCTTGACAATTGGTTTGTTACCACGGACAATCAAAATAGATTGGCCTGTTTTTTCTATCTTTTCAATTGGTTGTTTGAGATCATCTCCGACAACTGAGTTGATGCTGATTACATTTTCAGAAGCTTCGATTCCCGCCTCTTTTTACCCCCCGAAAGTGCCCGCTAAGAGCTTTTTGGAGCCTTTTCCAGACGATATCCATTACTTGTCAGGGTCAGACCCTGCTAACTAAATTAAACTTTACATCTATACCGATTTGGTATAATGTCTATTTTATATCAAACTAGGTTCAATTTAAACGAGAGGTTATATCATGATTCCCGTTGAAAAAATTGCTTTATATGCTATGTACTACCCCCCCCTTTTGAATTAAACAAGATGAAATTAAGCTCGGCAATTGGAACTTCGTGGCCAACGGTCTCAAAATATTTAGCCTTGATGGCCAAAGCCTCTCTTACGGGTCGCCAAGGGCAAATCAGAAAAACCGCCCCAAAGAACGATTTCTACTCTGGCCGAGTGCAGCGCATAAGGGAGGCGGCCTTCTCCGGCCCCGTAATGCTCATAGTGGAACTGGGGATCCATGCCTGCTGCTGCAACATCCTCTGCATCCGGACATTTGCCGGCACCACACAGCCAGGCCCTTTTCCGATTCTCGCGTTTTTGAAGGTAAAAGTTTATGATAAATATCTCAAACCAAATTTTTGATAATCTTCAAGTTTATTCATGGCCCAGCAATTCTGATTCAGTCATGGCAAAGTCACTATGCATCTTAAAGCTGCCTTTCCCCTCATATGGTCCAAAACTTCTTTTTTTTTCTTTCGGTTCATCCGCAGGGAAAATAATGACCTCGACTTTGGTATAATTAAATCCTTTTGGAATGTTAATAACAGACTCCAATTTGTTTAGATCAACTATTTGTCTGATGGCCTCCATAATTGCTCCCCTCAAATCTATCTTTTCCAGAATTGATCATTCACTATGATAGCATCAGTATCCGACCTGTCAAGCCCCTCCCTACTTCACGTTCTTCACGTTGGGTCGGGCCACGACAACTAACTGATTATTCAGTTTCAGTAAATGCCTTACTTCCAACGGCAACGCTATCCGTTCTGATTACTCAACCCGCCCATACCTGTCCTCCAGCCGCACAATATCATCTTCCCCCAGATACGACCCGGACTGGCCCTCTATGAGCTCCAGGAGGATGGTTCCGGGGTTTTCCAGGGCATGGACCTGGCCTACCAGGATATATGTGGACTGATTTTCAGTGACCAGAAAAGATTTCTCTCCGTTGGTCACCCTGGCGGTGCCCGAGACCACGACCCAGCCGACCCAGTCCGAAAAGCTAAGCAGCTTGATTGGGTTTCGGATGTGATTGATCGCCATGGCCAGAAAGAAGCCCTTGCACGCTAATGTCTTCATCTAAAGCATCCCAGTGAATACCATGAACGCTTAACTCATAGTACTGACGTTTTTTATGGTCAGCATGCAACAGCCTTGGAAACCAGGCCAGTGGTGCGCCAATAGTTCGTCCATCAGATAACATCACCCAGAGATTGTCTTCATCAAACCAGATTTTTTCAGGTGAAATAGCCATACCATTTTTCCTCAAATAAGTTTCGGTTATGCTCCACCACTTCCAACAAGATCCTCATTGTGCGTGCATCAAAGCCATCATTTCTCGCCACAGAAACATCTGGTGCCAACCAAAATTTTGCCTCTTTTCCAGCTAATCGAACATGTATGTGAGCTGGCTCCAACGGGGTCCCTTCATTTGAGTAGAAGAAAAATTTATAGCCTTGATATCGCAATACGACTGGCATCAATTAAATCCCATACCTAAGCAGTGAACATACAAAAATTACGCTACCCAACCCAAGTTGTCAATAAACAAATTTTACATGAGGGGTAACTATAAAGTGCCTGTCCAATAATTTTGCAGTATAAAATCATCTTTTGTTAGCCACTCAATCCAGCTTTTCCTGCTCAAAAAACCGTTGTACGGCCGCCTGGGAGATCAGATCAAGTTCAGTGTACGTCTGTACCTTCAACCGGGTGAATCCCCGCCCCTCCAGTATCCGCCTGATGGCAGACCCCACCATTCCCCGGTGGCCTGCAACATAGATTTTGTCTGATCTGTTCATTTATTCCCTCTATTCGCGATACGCACACACGAAAAATCCGGCATCAGCACACAGCTTGTCCCGCCGGGCATCCAGATTTCCCAGAAACAGACAGTCCTGAAGCCCCAGGGAAATGCGGGTCTTTTTTTCCAGCCCCAAAAGCCGTATGGCCTCCAGGATGCGCAGGGTGCCCAAACCATCCACATCCGCCGTGTATTCCGGAGACTCAAACGACATCTGGACATGGGACTGGGCCGCCAGGTTGTTTGGTCTTGTTGGGGTCGGACCGGCATAACCCTTTTAATTTTCATCAAATATGTTCCATAAAAGTCTATTTACAGGGCCTAAACAATCCATTTTACAAGCAAAACGGGCATTGTAAGTAGTTCAAAACCCCGATGACATAACGTTTGCGGGTTGAAAAACAGAATATTCCCAATCGTATCTGCAATCAAGATTTTTGTTTCCATAACCCTGCTTGCCTGTGTGTACGTCCGTTCAAAGCTTAGAAGGTCCATTTTGATACCAAAATGGGCCTTCTAAGGACTGAAATCAAACATTTTTTAACATTTTCCATTTACATATCAATCAGTTACCTCGGTCCGACCCAAATACCAAAAGTTGAGTTCATAAATCTGCAACAATTCTTTGCAAAGTTTCTTTTAAATTCTCAATATCTTTATCACAAACATTGAAAATAATTTCCGCATCAACATTGAAATATTGGTGACTGATAATATCCCGCATGGCTTTGGCTCCTTTCCAGTTAATTTCAGGATAAGCCGCCAGTAGTGCACCACCTGTAACTTTATCAATATTTTTTAGTGCCTCCCCGATTGCAATTAGAAGCATACAGATGGAATCCAGCTTTTCCATACCATAAGGCGAATCTGTAAAATAAGAAACCGTATCAACAGGCTCGAATCTATGAAGAATGGTGTCAGCAGCATTGACAGTCTGTTTCAATATCTCCTGAACAAGTTTTTTATCATACATATATGGATTCTTTTTCTATTTTTTTTTTAAAAGAATCATTGAGTCCATCATGCAGACGGATGACATCAATTTTTGTTCCAAACTCTTCTTCAAGCTCTGTTTTAATGGTCCCCAAAGTAAACAAATCTGGTGTTCTCTGTTCAATAAGGATATCAATATCTGAATTTTCACTATTAGAATTCCTTGCGACCGAACCAAAAACACCAATTCTTAAAAAATTATAAAGAAGCTGTTTCCGCTCTTTATAATTTTTTAATCGTGTCAAAATTTCAGCTTTGTCCATTTTCTTCAAGCTCCCTGATTTTTACCGCCGGTTTATCCACATTCTAATATTCCCGGGCATTCAAGTCAAACAACTTGTAAAACACCTATTCAAAATCAAGAAACAGCCGCTCATTGGTATGTGTGTGCAGCTCAAGGAGCACTGATTTGCCCACCATTTTCTAACGGAATTCCGCGGGGAATTCCGGGGACACCACACGAGAATTCCGGGGACACCACACTTAATTGTTAGAATCCCGGCATTTCGGACCGGGCTTTTGGGGCTTGAGAGTTCGATCAAGACAACATTCAAGTTTATCGATAAACGATTCTTCACCCATGGGCCGTCCAGTTCTTTCATGTTTTCTGAAGTGATCCATTTCATCTTCCCCGACATCATCTGAAAGAAACATTCCCCAAGATTTGCTGATCCTGTCGGTCATGGGTTTTGATTTTATCAGAATGTCATCTCTTCCTTCGATATGAGCACGTGCGCTGCTAAAGGGCCATTCTTCGGGTCTTTTGACCAATCCTGCCCGAACTGGATTCAATTCAATATATTTTGTGCAGGAAAGAAGATAATTGTCATCCATGACAAAGGACGTAAATCGACCTTGCCACAGATGACCACGCCAGCCCTCACGGAAATTGATCCGTCGCGTATACCGCTTGTGAGCCTTTCCAACAGCAAGATTCAATCCGTCTTTGGTTTCAGGCACAAGGATCAGATGAACATGGTTTGGCATAAGACAGTATGCCCATGCCTCGACACGATACTCCCGGCACCATTCCGACATCAGTTCAAGATAAGCAAGATAATCCTCATCATTGAAAAAGGTCTGCTGACGTCTGTTGCCTCGCTGTGTGATGTGGTGTGGATATAATGGGGCCACTACCCTTGCGATTCTTGCCATGAGGTTCTTTTAGATGTATTTGAGGCGGATGTTAATAATTAAGTGTGGTGTCCCCGGAATTCGGAATTCAGCTCCTTACGAGCACTCATTATGCCACCATTCATTATTTCCAATCCACTTTCATCAAGGAATTTTTCAAATGTTCCCATCTTTTTCGTCTCTTCAATGTTGATCATAATTGCTTCCAAAAGATTTTTCTTTGCCTGCCGGACATCTTCTCCACAGGAAACAACATCTAATTCAGGACAATAAGAAACGTACATATTACCCTCTTTCCATATTTCTTCTGTAATGCGAATCTTCATCTAATCTTTCCTTTTTTGTCTTCCAAATTTCTGAACTTTATTATACATAGATGATATGCACTTTGGGTGTGATTTTCAATGTGTTTTTTTCAATCAGTTACCTTGGTCCAACCCGAAAATCCTGGCACCATGCATGATACGCATACACGGAAGATCCGGCATCAGCGCACTGCTTGCTGCAACAGCACCTCGGCACAAAGCAGATGCACCCCCAGATGATCAGCAAATAAAATCGTTTCGGTATTGAACGCCCGGCGGGCATACTCAAATGCCTTATCCCATGCCATCTAAAACATTGTCTTGACGAATCTCTCTTTGCCACTCAACAGGCTCACCGATATTGCCTAAAGCGTTTCTATCTGCCATACGTCTCAGGATTTCAGCCGCACGTTGCCCATGCTTTTCAGATTTTAAACTGAGACTTTCCTCTTTAGCAATTTCCTGCACCAACAACTGAAGCAAATATATTTTATCGCTATACGAAAGTGTATTGATTTCGGTTCTGATTTTGGTAATAGTCATTTTTACTCTCCAAATTAAAGGCAAACATTTATTGAACTAACGTACCCCGTCAATGCCGGAAAGTCAATATTCACCCGCATTGATTTTATTATTCAAACGGGCGTACAGCCGGGTCATGATTTTGGCGGCCCGGTCCGAGTTGCCCCCCCACAATGAACCGGTCCGGTTTGAGAAAATCTTAGATAGCTGCCCATTTCGGCAAAGCAGGCACCCGCGACCAGACCTACATACCCGGCACAATCATCTGCATCTTCTCCCCCTCTGATCACTCAACCCGCCCATACCTGTCCTCCAGCCGCACAATATCATCTTCCCCCAGATACGACCCGGACTGGACCTCCTTTTCCATGACCGCATAGTCGATGGAATCATCCGGGCAGGTCAGAAAGATTTTCTTGTCCACCCGGATAAAATTCATGTCCTGGGAACCATTTTCCATGGCCGCTTTGCAGGTTGCAATTATATCCGGTTGAAACCGTTCAAGCGCTTCAATATATTTTTGTGCCCGGAACATGAACATGCCGCTGTTCCATAGATAATCGCCTGAATTCAAGCAGGTTTCCGCCCTGGCCGCATCCGGTTTTTCCACAAAACCGCTCACACAGAATCCGGTGTCACCCAGGCTCTCCCCTTTACGGATATAGCCATACCCTGTTTCAGGCTTGTCAGGGACGATTCCGAAGGTTACCAGTCTGTCCTGCTCTGCAAGGGTCTGCGCATTCTGTATACCGGCATGAAAAGCCTGCTGATGGTCTATCAAGTGATCCGCCGGAAGTACCAGCAACAAAGGGGTCCCTGTCCGCCTGAACTGCATGCAGCGCGGATGTTAATAATTAAGTGTGGTGACCCCGAAGTGACCCGCTGACTCAGCCCCTGCTTCCCATCTGTATTTCATCAAGCAGTTCTGGATGATTATCCAGGAGTTTAAACAAATTGGTAACTGATTGAAGTGGTTTGGCCTTACCGCGCTCGTAACGGGAAAATGCATTTGGCCCTCCCCCTGTGAGTAATGCGGCTTGTTGCTGAGTCAGTTTCAATTTTTTCCGAATTCTTGCCAGTTCAGTCGCTTCTTTTGTGTCAACTTCTTTGGCAAGTTGCTTTATGGCCTCAGCAAAGCGAACACCTTCACCTGCATCGAATTCCACTTCCCTGCAATTGGAACAATGCCATCCCTTGATCTTGGAAATAATTATATTGTGCTGTTTATAGGTATACGGCACATCTCGGGTAGTATGCACCATCTCTTTTTCTCCGCAATTCAAACATTCACGCTTCATCTCATTTCTCCTTGAACTGAATCACAATCGCCCCATCCTGACGTAAAGTAACCTTGACATAAGCTATTCCGGCAGGTGTTTCCGGGCAATAAACATCCTGCCAAACCTGGCTTGCCGCATAGGCCGTCATGCTTTTATAAAAGTCGGAACGCCGCATGGAACAAACCGCTTCGATGGCCTGAGTGATTTCAAGCCCCATTGCCTGGGCACCGATCAATGCAGTTGCGGTAAAAGCATCCGCACCACGTAAACGGATAGCGGATTGCACGGTTGAAAGATCATAATGCGGTTTTCGCTTTTCCATACATGAAATTAACCTTATAGGGTAGTTTTGTCAAGGTTAAACAAGAACAGAGCTCCTGAAGTTGGAGATATTTATTTCCGAGCGCCTAAAAGCTTACCACTTACAGCCGATTCCGGCAACCTATTACCCGATACTCCCCCCCCAATAACGTCAAAAAGGCAGACCTGACCCCAACTTTTAGGGTGTCGTCTTCCAGCAAAGGGGCCATCATCCATTCAAGGCGCTGCGGATGGGACCAGTCATCTCCATCTTCTTCCCCTCTGATCACTCAACCCGCCCATACCTGTCCTCCAGCCGCACAATATCATCTTCCCCCAGATACGAGCCGGACTGGACCTCTATGAGCTCCAGGGGGATGGTTCCGGAGTTTTCCAGGGCATGGACCTGGCCTACCGGGATATACGTGGACTGATTTTCAGTGACCAGAAACGACTTCTCTCCATTGGTCACCCTGGCGGTGCCTGAGACCACGACCCAGTGTTCCGCCCGGTGGTGATGCATCTGCACGGACAGTTTGGCGCCGGGTTTGACGGCAATGCGTTTTACCTGGTATCTGCCCCCGATATCGATGCTGTCATAGGACCCCCAGGGCCTGAACACTTCTCAGTGGGTGATGTGTTCAGACCGGTCCCTGGCTTTGAGTGCTTCTACAATGGACTTGATATGCTGGGCCTTGTGCTTGGCGTGAGGTTTTTTGGTTCTTTTAGATGTATTTGAGGCGGATGTTCATAATTAAGTGTGGTGTCCCCGGAATTCTGCGGAATTCTGCCGCGATGCGGGTATTCGACCCGCTCCCTTGATTCAAGCGGCCACACCATACTCCACAAAACCCATACTTAATCCATCAAGTTCTAGCCGGTTTAACAGGGCTTCTACATTTCTGGCCACATCCATATCCACATATTCCTCTCCACATTGTTCACAAATCTTTGCCGGTACATTTTGAACAACAATTACTCTGCCGTTTTTCATTTCAAAAGGAAGAATAGTTGTTCCCATCTCCATTTTTCCTTTACAAAGAGGACAATCCATGTTGTTATTTCCTGTTTTTGAATTGGTCATCCCACAGTTCGATTGTAGGTTCATACAAAGTGATAATCCAGAGCATTTCACTGTTCTGATCCAAAGCCGCCACAGCATGCAGCGGCCTTCCCAATGCTGTGAAACCAAGGATCAATGCACTAGGTAAAGGATAATCGTCCTGATAATATTCTACAATTTTTGCATGCGACATAGCCTCCTTGAACTCATCTATGGATATTCTTCTTTGCCGCATCCTTAAAATACAGTGCTTTTTCAAGGAAACCTTTTCCAAACTGACCAGCAAACGAATTTCCTGTATCCAAGTCTCAAGTTTTTTTGGTTCATATGGGAGGTCCATTTTTCTGACTAATCCAAGTTTAGTATTATTTCATAGTATATTGAAATCTTGCCCGATACGCAACCCCTCCAATAACGACAATCAGGAAAAATCATTTTATTAAACGCCTCTTTTGGGCATCGAAAAGCACACTCTAAGACACTTTCAGCCCATGATTAAAGCAACATCTTTTGTTAAAACAGAAACTTATCGGGGTCCGACCCGAAAACCAATATCTGCCCCCGCTATCGATGCTGTCATAGGACCCCCAGGGTCTGAACACTTCTCTGTGGGTGATGTGTTCAGGCCGGTCCCTGGCTTTGAGCTCTTCTACAATGGACTTGATATGCCGGGCCTTGTGCTTGGCGTGAGGTTCTTTGGTTCTTTTAGATGTATTTGAGGC
>JAABUB010000054.1 GCA_011389575.1 Desulfotignum sp.
AGCCGGCCCTGGCCGGTTTCGGCACTTCGGCCTATATCACCATCACCCGTGCCGATGCCCAGGCCTGCATTGATGAAATCGCCCGGGAAATCCATGCGGAAAACGGCCTGGCAGGGGTGCATGTGTGCGCCAATACAGAATGGGATCTGCTTTTAGACAGTGCCATTGACATCATTTCCTTTGATGCTTTTTCCTATTTTGACCGGTTCATCCTGTACCCGAAAGCCATAAAAGAATTTCTGGGGCGGGGCGGCATACTGGCCTGGGGTATTGTTCCCACAGGGGATGCCCGGGTGATTGCAGAGCAGACCGTTGACGGTCTGACTGAAAAACTGGAAGATCAGATCAAACAGGTGGCTGATCTGGGATTTTCCAGCAACGATATCCTGTCCCAATCTTTTGTCACCCCCAGCTGCGGCACAGGATCTCTGGATCTTGCATCAGCCACGCAGGTACTCACACTCACACAACAGGTGTCGGAAAAAATCCGTCGGGCCTGACAGAAAAAAGTCAGGCCTGCAAACAGTTACCAGGCCCGGCAGTCAGTTATTTTCTTTGGCAGCTTCCGCATTGAAATCCCCGGTTTTCCGGTCACAGGTTTCAAAATACCGGGGATAGGCTTTTTTCATCGCTGCCAGTGCCAGATCCCAGGGCAGGTCGTCAAAACTGCCGTGCTCGTTTACATACTCCATGTGCCGGTTGCCGAAATTATCAAAGGGATGAAAAATCGAATCACAGGTTCCGTCAAATTCCAATGGCTTGACATTGAACGATTCGCACAGGCCCAAATTGAATGCCGGGGTGGCCTTGACCCATTTGCCGTTAAGAAACACCTCGGTGAACCCGTGCCAGACAAACAGATCGGTTTCCATCAATGCTTTCAGCCGCTCGGTGTTCAAATGGTTTTTCACATCGGCAAACCCCAGCCGGGCCGGGATATCCTGGCTTCGGAGACAGGCAGCCAGCAGCACAGCCTTGGCCACGCAGTAACCCTGCTTTCTGGCCAGCACTACACTGGCTTTCATGGCCTGCCTGTCCGGTTCGATGCTGTAAGGGTTGTACCGGATCAAATCCCGCACTGCATAATACAGGCTGACAGCCCGGTCCAGGTCGGATCGGCCCTCTTTTGCATGCTGTTTTGAAAACGCGATGATATCGGGATGGTCCTTGTCGATAAAATAGGTGGCAGACAGACAGGCAGACATGGGTACTCCTTTTCCAGGGCATTGACATCTTCACCCCTTGTGTATACTTCAGGAAACGACAAAAAATCAATGTTTGTTTTGTCTGGATCACTTAAACAGATTATCAGCAGACCTATTCCGGTTTGCCAGGCCGTTTTTTTTAACGGGGTGCCTTTGCTCCTGTAAACCCCTATGGGCTTGCCGGAGCCAATACAGCCTTTACAAGGATTTCCAGCCGGTGTGCCGGATCTATGGAACGGCATGTGTTCCGGGCCGACTGAATGATACGCTCATTGGTGAGACAATGCGCCAGTGCATGTGATAAGCGCTCTCGGGTGAGTTGAGACAGGGGAATGGGGGCAGGCCCCAGGTCGGACAGAAAAATCCGGTGGCCATGATAATGCTGGTCCAGAATGTGGGGGACAATGACCTGGGGCAACCCGGCTGCCGCTGCCGCGGCCGTTGTGCCGGCACCACCGTGGTGTATGACCGCCGCCATTCTGGGAAACAAAGCATGGTGGGGATAATCGCCGATAAAAAACACTGCCTTGTCTGCAAGGTATTTTCCAGCATTTTTTTTCGGATGCCTGATAATGATCCGCCGGCCCAGATTTTTCGCTGTCTGGATCAGCAGGGGAACGGCGTTTTCCTGGCCTTTGGGGGGCATGCTTCCAAACCCGGCATAGATCGGTTTTTCCCCGGTTTCCAGAAACCGATCCAGATCCGGGTTGGGCGGTACCAGCTGATCCAGATGGGGATAGCCGGTCTGAATAACGATTTTCTGGACGTCCGGTGGCACAGGGGCAATTTCTTTGTCACCCGCCACAATGGGTTGAGGCCCCAGTATATGGTCCCAGGCACCGGGGATAGGTGCCAATCCCTGATGTTTCCGGTACCGGTTGATCAACAGGGCAAGGCTGCACCTGTCCAGGATGTTGGCCATTGTCCAGGTCAGGCGGTTCACCAGGGGCGGCAGGGTCTGGGTCTGTATGGGTAAAAACGGGTGATGTTTCGAAGGAAGCACCTGGGGGGTGAAAGCGATATACCGGTAGGGAATGCCCTGGGCTTCGGCGGTGGACGACAGCCCGAACATCAGAGAGGAACCGATCACCAGATCTGCGGATGCAATAATTTGCGGCAGGTGTTTCAACTGCCATGCCAGCTCCTGCAGCACAAAACGGGCAAAGGACAGCCCCGAATAAAGGCTGACCGGCCGGTCAAAGGTATTGATAAACACAGACACATCCCGGCCCGCTCCCAGATATGGGCATCCCAGGCCCCGGGCCCATGCCGCATTTTCAGGGGGACCGATCAGTTGCACCTGGTGCCCGGCAGACTGCAGCGCCAGCGTTATAGCGATCATGGGCTGAACATCCCCCCGGGACCCGCAGGTGGCAAGAAGGATTTTTTTACCCGAGTGGTAATTCAAAATTTAAATTTTTCAGCCAACCTTGTTTCGTTCATTATATATCCTTATTGTTCAGTTTGTAAATCAGCAGATGCTTCCCATTTTTCAATGGCCTGCGGCAGCTGCTGCTTCAAGCTGTCCCTGGCCGGCTCCGACTGTTCAAACACCTCCTGTGCCCGGTAAAATTCCAGTGCCCGGATATCGACAACCGGCACAGATATATAGATGGCGGGTTTTTGGCGCAGGCGCTTTTCATGCATCACCGCTGTCTGCATGACCTTGATTGAATTGAAAACCGTTTCAAAATAACCGGGTAATCCTGATGATGGTGGTGTTCGCTCACCAATGACATCCACCGCGATGACAATATCACAACAGTCCGTCAAAAGGTCATAGGGCACGGGATTAAAGGTGCCGCCGTCGATCAGGACACGTCCGTTCCGCTTAACCGGTTCAAACACACCAGGGATTGCCATGCTGGCATTGATGGCGGATATCAGATCACCTGATTCAAGAACCACCTGCTCCCGGGCCCAGAGATCTGCCGCTACGATTCGGAGGGGGATATCCAGTTCTTCAAAGGTTTTTTTCTTGAGCGTATCAGACATGAATGCCAGAAACCCGTCCGCACTTACCAGCCCCCCTTCTCCCAGTTCAATTTCCACAAAATCGATCCATTGAAACGCGTCACTGTCAATCAGCTCGGACAAGGGCTTTTCCCGGTCGGACAGTACAAACTGCTCCACAAGGCTTCGAATTTCCTTTCCGGCCATACCTGCGGCATAGAGTGAACCGATAATAGCGCCGATACTGCTTCCAGCAATGTGTGCCACCTGGATTCTCATTTCATCCAAAGCTTCAAGCAGCAATATATGGGCCAGACCATTGGCGCCTCCCGCACCCAATGCAATACCAATGGACGGCCGGGTGTTTTTCAAATGAGCGGTTCCAGCCTGTTGCGTTTTTTCCCCGCCCATGGCCGCCACCGTCCCCCGGAGCATGGACAAACCCGGCAGGGAAGCCGCCATCAGACCAAGGAACCGGCGCCTGGAACAGCCATTTTCAGTCATGGAGCAGTTCCATATTTAAAAAACCTGCGTTTGACACTATGGCCCCACCACGCAACCAGATCTTTTGCAAAACCTTTAGAAAAGCGGTTGCTGTCATGTGTTCCTCATCAATGATTTTCACTGTGTCTCTTCTTTCATCATGCTGCTGTTTTACATTTCTGGGATAATTGATCTGTCTGATGGTGAAAAAACAGGCACCGCAGCTATCCACCCAATAATGCCATTACGTTTTTTTGCGAGGCATTTGCTTGAGCAGCCGCAAAGGTACGTGCTTTTGTAAGTGTTTCCAGCCGCGACATATTCATGGATTCTTCAGCAAGATCAATGTCCCGGATAGTGGATTCCGACGCAAAAATATTTATCTGTGAATTTGAAAGATTATTAATCGTTGATGCAAGCTGATTCTGTGTTGATCCGATTGAAGACCGTATCGTATTAACCTGTTCCAGAGCCGCGTCTGCAATTTCAATTGCTTTTTGGGCACCATCAAAAGTTGTGACATCAATACTGGAAAGACTGCCGTTTTCTTCAGAACCAAGATGTGCCGAATCAGATGATGCAATAGATATTTCTACTGTTTCATTGGAATTTGCACCCACCTGAAATTGTTTGTCTGTAAAGGCGCCTGAAAGAAGTTTCTGGCCGTTGAATGATGTGGTCTGGGCAATCCGGTCCAGGGATTTCAGAGCATTGTCGATGTCCGACTGAATGGCTGCCCTGCTTTCATGTGATTGGCTGTCACTTGATGCCTGTATGGATTTGGTTTTTATGGTATTGATGAGAATTGCAGCTTCCTCAAGGGCGCCATCTGCTATCTGGGTCACAGAGATGGCATCATTTGCATTCTTTATGGCCTGGCCCATGCCGGCAGCCTGGCTGTTCAATCTGTTTGCAATGGTCATGCCGGATGCATCATCAGCTGCCTTGTTTATTCTTTTGCCGGTTGACAGCCGGTTGATAGAATCTGAAAAAGATTTGTGTGCATCGCCTAATTGCCTGGTGGCAAACATGCTGGAGGTGTTTGTATTTATTTTCATGGAATAAGTCCTCCCTGTTTCTTTATTGGCATTATGTTGTCACAAAATATATTATGCAATTATCATGCTGGCAAAATTATAAAACAATATCCGCTTAAAACCGGGGGTTTCCGGTAAAAGCCTATAATTATATTATGGGTTGCTGTCAATTTTTGTCAATATGAATGCCCAATAATGATTATTACATCAGAACCGGATCTCACCCAGACCAGATAGCCTCATTCAAAAATGGAAAAAGATCAGATATAAAGGAAAGGTACTCTCGCAGTCACCAAGGAAGCTCCAGTGGGTTTTAAGAGTATTCGTCTTCTCTTCGATATTTTCCTGCTCAAGGATTATCCACTGCATGAGTTTTCATGCCTTGAAAAAGTTCTTGATACTATGCAAAACTTGATAGGGTTTGTTTTATCAGGGTGCTGGTAAGATCTCTTTCCTTTTTATAACGGAAAAGGGATCGAAAATTGAAAATTCTGCCTGGTAACCCGGATGGAAACCGAAATCAAGTTTTGGGGTATACAATGAAACTGTGTTCCGGCAGGATACATACCCTGGATCTTTCAAATGGGTAAAACCCCCCATTTACCCCACCGACCCCGGCAGCGTAAGTTAGGCATAATAATACATAATTGTTCTTTCATGCTTTGTTGTACCCGTCAGGGCATGGCCGGCATTAAAAAGTTAAAACCTGTTTAGATTACACGTCATCCTACGGAGGAGATCTTCCATGAAAAAAAACAACAGCTTAAGGTATGTCATCCTGGCTCTGGTTCTATTTCTGGGCCTTTTGTGGTCATTGGTCTCGGCTTCCCAGCAGGAAAACACCTATCCCGACTCCCGCTTTGTCGCATATCCCCATTGGCTCAAGGCCCATCTGAATGATACAGATCTGGTCATTGCAGATGTAAGAACGGATGATCATTTTGACGGGGCACTCATCCCCGGTGCCATACGACTTCCCTGGTCTAAGTTCCAGTTTAATGATATCGGCAATGATGTGGCAGCGACTTTCATCGGTATTGGCCAAGCCCAGGATATCCTTGGTCGTCACGGCATTACCACCAAAGATACCATCGTTCTTTACGACTCGGTGGAACGGGACGGAGGCGCCACCGCTTCCTATGTTTTCTGGGTTCTGGACATCCTGGGACATGAAAACAAAAAAATCCTCGAGCGTGGCATTGATGGATGGAAAGATGCCGGCTATGACCTGGTAACCACGCCTGGTGAAACAAAGCCGCTGCTTTATCAGGCACCTGCAGAAAAAATACAAAAGCACCAGCTGATCACCGGTGATTTTGTGTATAAGCAGCTCGGCGATTTCTGTTACCAGATCATCGATGTGCGTTCACAAGAGGAATATATTGGTAAAAAGGGCACCAAAGGCCTTGACGGAACCCCATTGAAACTGGGGCATATCCCGACAGCTGTAAACATCAACTATCAGGATGCATGGACAGATACGGACACAAAGGCGATCAAACCCTATGCACAGCTCCAGTCCCTTTACGCAGGCCTGGATGCATCCAAAGCGGTGATTGTTTACTGCAATTCAGGAAGACGCAGTTCCTTTTCCTATTTTATACTCCGTTTGATGGGATTTGACAGGGTGTACACATATGAACCGTCATGGAAAGAATGGGGGAATCCGGACAAATTTTTCCCAGTGGAAACCAGGGAAAACACATTGGCAGACAGCATGCTGCCCACTCCTTCAACAGCAACCCGGACCGTCTCAAGCCGGAAATCTGCCGGAAAAACATCACAAGGCAAATCCGGTTCAGGCAAACCTGAAGGCGGCTATATTT
Source organism: Desulfotignum sp. (assembly GCA_011389575.1). Lineage (GTDB taxonomy): Bacteria > Desulfobacterota > Desulfobacteria > Desulfobacterales > Desulfobacteraceae > Desulfotignum. Next base: position 6,505 of record JAABUB010000054.1, read on the forward strand.
CATGCGGAGGCTGATCATGGATAAAAAAAATATCTCCCCCCTGTATTGGTCGTGGATTCCGGCTGCATTTGCTTTGGCAGGTATCATTGTATTTATTTTTGCGACATTCGGGCCGCCGGCCTCTTCCAGTGGTTTTGTCAGCACAATAAAAGGGGCTGTCCAGACGGTTGCACCGGAGTATGTTGAAAACATGACCCATTACGCCATGATGCCTGACACCGGTTCATGGCTCTTTGCCTTTGTTCTGGGCATGGCCATCGGTGGTTTTGCTGCCGGCCGCACAGGCAGAATACCGGTAAGGGATATCCCGGAAATATGGGAAAAACGGTTCGGGAACAGCCGGATCAAAAGATTTGCAGCCACCTTTGCCGGTGGATTCATCATACTTTTTGCCTCCAGGCTGGCTGGCGGCTGTACCCTTGGGCTGTTTATTTCCGGATCAACACAGCTGGCTGTCAGCGGATTGTATTTCGGGGTGCTTATCTTTGCCGTTGCCATGGTCACGGCCCGCCTTGTCTACGGCAGAACTGGAAAGGAGGAATAATGGGTTCAGAAATATGGCTGGGGTTATTTTCCGGCATTGCCTTTGGATTTGTGATCCAGCGCGTCGGCGCAACCAATGCAGATAAAATGGCCAGAGCACATCTGATGATGGAGGGTGATATCCCGAAATTCATGCTCATGGCGGTTATCCTCTCAGCCATAGGGCTTTTGGGACTTGAAACCGCCGGTGTGGCCAATACCCGGGTACTGCCCACCAGTCTGGTGGCTACGGGAGTGGCAGGTATTTTGTTCGGTATTGGCTGGGGATTTTGCGGATACTGCCCGGGAACCACCTGGGCTGCAGCAGGAGAGGGCCGTATGGATGCTGTTTTTGCCCTTATCGGCGGACTTGCCGGTGCAGCATTTTTTGCCCATCTGCACGAATTTTTCATACCATTGCTGTATGATCCTTCCAATGTGGGCCAGATCACCCTTGCGGACTGGACAGGCAGCAGGCCTGCTGCGGTTGTTCTGCTGGTTTTTATACTCGGCCTGTGCATAGGCGCCATCGATTTTTTATGGAAGGAAAAAAATGGCGGCCAGACACAATAATATAAATACCATATCTGTTGTCTTTCCGGTATTCCTTTTTTTTGTGGCCGTCATCTGTTCCGGATGTCCCGGACCGCAGAAAGATAAGAGAACAAACCTGAAAATACCCAGAGGATATATGGCCCGGCTTGATATCCAGCTAAAGGACCGTTTGCTGGGGTTCGGCCCCTTTGTGGGATATTATTTCAAGCCGGAAAATCCAAAGGACCTGACCCGACTTTCTTTTGTCTGTTATAATGAAGATTCTTTTTTCACCCGTGACCTGCCGGAGAACACCCTTTTGTTTGAAGGGGATGCCGTGTTGACCCAGCTTGTGGACACGGGTTTTCGTCTGCCCTCAGATGACCGGATCAACCCGGTTTTTTTTGGGGCTGCACCCCGAAAATGGGTGAATGACCGCCCCCGGCCCCGGGATGAATACCTTCATTTTCATTCCTGTTATGATGGATTGGGTCCTGTACTTGCAGGATATTGGATCAGACATAAGGGCAAAGCTTCTTTTACCTATGACATGGGCGGCCGCATTGGTCCGGACAGTCCCCTTTACCACGAGGTCCACCCCGGTATTGACAAGCAGTTTGCAAAAATCATGGAATTTGATGCAGGCCCGGACCAGTTACACGGTTCGAAACAGTAAACGCAACAAAAAAGGTGGGTAGCATGAAAATCTTTGGCAGAGTATTCATTGTTGGATTGTTGACTTTTTTTCTCGGGCTGGCCCCAAACACGGGAAAAGCAGCCGAGCAGAAGAGCGTTGCCGAAAAAATCCTGGAGATACTGCTGGACAAGGGAGAGATCACCCCCCAGCAGTACCAGGAACTGAAAGAGGAAGCCCAGGCCGAGCATGAGGCCCTTATCAGAGCCGAGGAAGACGACTGGGATGTCAAATGGAAAAACGGCCTCAGCGCTGAGAGCCAGGACGGCAATTTCTCCATTAAGCTGGGTGGCCGGATTCAGATTGACTGGGCTTCCATATCCGCGGACGATGAGGTCGAGGACGTCCTGGGCGACGACTTCGAAGGATTCGGCACAGAATTCAGACGGGCAAGGCTTTTCATGTCCGGCATGATTTACAAGGTGGCCGAGTACAAGGCCCAGTTCGACTTTGCCGGTGACGAGGTCACTGCCAAGGATCTCTATCTCGGTCTGACCGATCTTCCGGTGGTGGGCAAAGTCCGGGTCGGCCATCAGAAGGAGCCCTTCTCCCTGGAGGAACTGACCAGCTCCAAATACATCACCTTTCTGGAACGGGCTCTGCCCAATGTGTTTTCTCCCGGCCGCAACGTGGGGGTACAGTTCATGAACTCGGCCCTGGAAAAGAAACTGTTCTGGGGTGCGGGCGTTTTCTGGGACACCGAAGACGGCGCCGAAAACTTCAATGACTTCGCAGATTACAACATCACCGCCCGTGTAGCAGGTACGCCCTGGTACGCGGACGGCGGCCGGCGGCTCCTGCACCTGGGTCTGGGTTACAGCCACCTGTTCCGGGATGATGAAGAGACTGAATTCCGCTTTCGCCAGCGGCCCGAAATCCATCTGGCACAGGCACGAACCGTGGACACCGGCGATACCGATGACTTTGACCGCTTCTATGACAGCGGCAATCTGCTCGGGGCCGAAGCAGCCGTGGTTTTCGGACCCCTGTCGGTCCAGGGTGAATACATCCAGGCCATGGTGGACAGTGCGAACGAGGATTATGACTTCAACGGAGCCTATGTCTATGCCAGCTATTTTTTGACCGGAGAGAACAGGCCTTACAAAAATGGCTCTTTCAGCCGGGTCAAACCCAACAACAACTTCGACCTTCAAGGTGGTTTAGGGGCATGGGAAATCGCGGTCCGGTGGTCCTGTCTCGATCTGAACGATGGGGGCATAGACGGCGGAGAGGAAACCAACTACACCGTGGCCGTGAACTGGTACCTCAATCCTGCCCTGCGGGTTATGGTCAACTATGTCTATGGCAACGTGGAAGACCGCGAGATTGACGGCACCATAAGCGATGCGGACATAAACTCTGTTGGCGGACGTTTTGCCATCGATTTCTAAGTGTATTACTCTCAGGATGCTTTGCGGTTCCGGGAAAAAATAAACTACTGGATCAGACAAAATGTAGCACTCGACCATAAATTATCCGATACCGGAAATTTTCCGGGGGCATTTGATAAAGGATATCAATCCAATCAAAAAAATGATATTGTCTGCGGATATCATTTGACCCATTGAAAAGGAAGGGACATATGAAAAAATCCATTGGCGCAAAAACAATCCTGTATCCGGCACCGGTGCTGATTGTGGGAACCTATGACAAAGACGGCAGGCCCAATGCCATGACCGCTGCCTGGGGAGGCATCTGCTGTTCCAGCCCGCCATGTGTCACGGTGTCCCTGAGAAAGGCGACCTACAGCTATAATTGTATCGTTGAAAGCGGATGCTACACGCTGAGCATCCCTTCAGAAACATATGTGGAGGCAGCGGATTATCTGGGCATGGCATCCGGCAAAAAAGAGGACAAATTCAAAACCGCCGGACTGACACCGGTGAAAAGCGACCATGTCAATGCCCCTTACGTCAAAGAATTTCCTCTGGTTCTGGAGTGTAAACTGATACACACACTGGAGATCGGGCTGCATACCCAGTTTGTCGGTGAAATACTGGATATCAAAGCAGAGGAATCCATTCTGACGGAAAACGGCCTGCCTGCAATCGAAAAAGTGAAACCGATTCTTTATGCCACCGCTGAAAAGGCCTATTTCAGTATCGGCAGCAAAATCGGTGATGCCTTTTCCATTGGAAAGCGCCTCAAATAGAGGATACTGAAGGAAATTTAATATGAAAAAGCACGCAGCCAATATCGCCAACCCGCCGAATTTCGGGTTTGAGGCGGCCAGGTGGTCCATATTCGCCATTCTCATCCTCACCTATATCCTGGTGTACTTTCACCGCATGGCACCGGCTCCATTATTTTCGGCCTGGCCCCGGGTTTGCAATGCCCCTGGCCGCCGCATTCAGGGTCAGGGAAACCTATTGCCGCAACAGCTTTAAAGAATGAAAATTCTGGTTGACCACATGGCAGAAATAAGAGAAGCTTTTTGCAGGGTGACATGAAACGTCATCCTGCAAAAGGGTTTCAATCCCAATTTATAAATCTTTATACGAGGAGCAGAACATGACAGACAACGTTGTCATTGCACTATCCTGCGGCACCAACGATACCAACCGGGCCACCCGGGCCATCCACCTGGCCACCATCGCCCACAAGGAAGGAAAGAATACCTGCCTGTTTTTGCTGGATGAAGGGGTGTATCTGGCCAAACAGGGCATCATCACCCATGTCAGGGCCGCCACCGGGGATGTGGCAGATGATCTTCTGGCCTATCTTCAGGCCCATGAAGTCCCGATCCTGGTGTGCACCCCCTGTGCCGCTGCCCGCCAGATAAAGGAAGCGGAACTGATCGAAGGGGCCCGCATGGCCTCGGCTGCGGAATTCATCAATATGTCCTGTGATGCGGCGGTGATAAGCTTATAAAAAGCCGGCAGGCGTGCTGACACCTGACCCTGGATGGGGCTTCCGGCTGCCGCAGTACCCCCTGTGCCGCAGCATTTCTGAAAAACGGGCGGAGCTGAATTTCACAATGGTTTTGCAGGTACCGGTTCCTGTCTTGCCCCCAGGCTGTTCAAAAGAATCGCACCTGAGACAATGCAGCCGCCCACAACGGTCAGCATGCTCGGCACCTCATTGATGCCGAAGACGGGCAGATATACCCATATGACCCCGCCGACCACCTCGAACAGGGAAAGCAGGTTCAGTTCCGCCGCCGGGAAATATCTGGCACCCAGGGAGAACAGAATCCACCCCACCCCCACCAGGCCCAGCGCACCGATAATCCCGGGTATCCCGATTTTTTGAAAATTTTGGACAAACCGGTGCCGGTCCCTGGCCATCAGATAGATGCATAAAATCCCGGCCACGGTCAGGCCCCTGAAAAACAGATACTGCCAGCGGTAGTCCTGGGGATCCACCATGTATCGGATGGTCAGGGCACCGAATGACCACAATGTGCCTGCGGTCAACACGGCAAACAATGCTTTTGAATGTGTCATCACCGGTTGCTTTCCCCCAGCACCACCAGTCCGTCCACAGCGATGGGCTGTCCGTTTTCAATGATTAAAGGATTGATATCTATTTCTTGAATACCCTGATACGCGCATCCCACATCACCCAGGGTGACAAGGATACGGCCCAGCGCCTTTTTGTCCACCGGATCAAATCCCCGGAATCCCTCCAGCATATTGCGGCATTTGAGCCGGTCAATCATCTGTACCGCATCCGGCAGCGTCAGCGGGGCTACCCCGAACACCGTGTCATTGAGCGCTTCGGCAAACACCCCGCCCAGTCCGCACATGACACAGGGACCCAGCCGTGGGTCTCTGACAAAACCTGCCACCAGTTCAATTTTTCCCTGGACCTGTTTCTGAATCAGGATACTGCCGCGGCCCTCCATGGTCTGCAAAAGCGATGTCACGGCGGTTTCAAGGGCCTGCGCAGACGTAATGCCCAGGTGGACCAGGTTGGATTCCGTTTTGTGTGATACCCCCGGAACCATGCCCTTGGCCACAAGGGGAAACCCGAAACCGGCGGCGGTCTGCCGCGCTTCCACAAGAGATGTCACCTGTTCTTCTTTCACTACGGGAATGCCGCACACATCCAGTACCTGCTTGGATACATATTCATCCAGCGCGCCTTTTTCCGATGTCAGCACATACAGGCGGGAATCGTTTTTCAGCCGGCGGATCTGTTCTGAAGGATCCGGCTGTTCATCTGTTTCATTCACCAAGGGGCGGTTCAGCAGCATTCCCAGACATTCCACTGCCCGCATCACTTCCCTGAATACCGGTACACCCGTTTTTTGTGCCGATACCTGGAACTGATACACCCGGTCCCGTTCACCCGATATCCAGCAGACCAGTGGTTTGCCCGCTTTTTTTGCTGTTTTCGCCATTCTGTCAAGATCGGCTTCAAGGCTGAAACCGCCTGCAAAACAATGGACAAACACCGCATCCACCCCTGGATCGGCGCAGACCGCTTCCATGGCCTTGTTATAGGTCTTTTTTGACCCGTTCAGAATGATCCCGGGCCACATATCCACGGGATTGGCCGGCGGCATCCACTCCGGGAAGACGGTCTGCAACGCATCCAGGGTAGCGGTATTGAGTTCTGACAATTCCAGGTTGTGTCTGGCCATGATATCGGCTGAAACAATCCCTGCTGCACCGGTGTAAGTTAAAACAGCCACACGGTTTCCGTCTTTGGCTGGTATTTCGGGATACATGCCCAGGGTTTTGCAATAGTCGGTCAGCTGATAGAATCCATTGGCTTCCACAATACCGGCCTGGGCCATGGCACCGCTTACGATGACGCCACTGGCTGATAAACTGGCAGTATGACTCAGTGCGGCAGCTGCTCCACGGGCTGTTTTCCCCCCGTTCAGAACCACAATGGGTTTTGTGGTTCTGCGGGATAAGGCCATGAACCGCCGGCAGTCGGTAAACGATTCCAGGTATAACCCGATGGCAGCGGTTTTTGGGTCATCGATCAGATATGCCAGAAGATCGTTTTCATCCACATCCATCTTGTTGCCTATGGAACAGACTTTGGAGATCCCCATGGTTCCGTGGGACATGAGATCGATGAGAAAGGCCCCTGCAAGCATGCCGCTCTGGGCGATCAGGGACACGTTGCCGCAGGTAAGACCGGTATCCCATATGGCCGGGGTCACCGTAGAAAAGACAAACCTTTGGTTGGCATCAACCAGGCCCATACAGTTGGGGCCCCACAACCGGATGCCGGTTTTTTCGGCAATCTGTTTGATCTCCTGCTGCAGTGCGGTCCCTTTGGGTCCGGTTTCCGAGAATCCGGCCGACTGGATCATGACACCGGAAATGTTTCTTTTGGCGCAGTCTTCAATCACGCCGGGTACCATGTGGGCTGCTACAAATGCAATGGCCAGATCCACAGGATCCGGAACATCGGCAACCGAAGGGTAACAAGGTAATCCTTCAATTTCCTTGTATCCGGGGTTTACCGGATACACCTGGCCTGAATACCCTTTTTTAAGATTTGTAACAATAATATTACCACCCTTTTCTTTACTGGCTGTGGCGCCCACAACAGCAATTCCTTCGGGCTTGAAAAAAAACTCCATTCACGAATCTCCTATAATTACCTGCTTCATTAACAACTGATAGGGGGTATATTAAGCAATCAATGCCAATCTCTCAAGGATAATTATTTGGGAAATCTTGATAATCCGATCATAATCAGGAATTTACTTCTTTATGCCTGACGCTTGGTCTTTGATTCAGAGAGGTGGCCGGGCGGCTGAAGGGCCTGTTCTCGAAAAGCAGTATCCCGACGGTTTTTAAACCGGCTTTGAAAAAGCACCGGGCTGTTATCAAAAAACGCAGACTACTTCCTTGTCTGATCTGATTTATTCCGGACAGCTGCTGCAGCTTCCTGCATCGCTTCGCTGAAGGTGGGATGGCTGTGAACCATGCGGGCGAGATCTCCTGCAGTAGTCCCGGATTCCATGGCCAGCACCCCTTGTGCAATCATGTCCGAAGCCCTGGGACCGATAATATGCACCCCCAGGATGCGGTCGGATTTTTCATGGACAATGAGTTTGACAAATCCGTCTGTTTCCCCGAAACAGCGGGCCCGGCCCGTGCCTGAAAAAGGGTAGGTACCGGTGAGGAACGGGATGTTTCGCTTTTTTGCATCTTCCTGGGTCATGCCGGCACCAGCTGCTTCGGGCGAGGTATAAATCACGGAAGGGATGGTGTCATAGTTGACTTCACCGGGCAGGCCGGCCATGCATTCTGCTGCGGCAACACCTTCTGCAGAGGCCTTGTGGGCCAGCATGGGACCCGGGATGATATCACCGATGGCATAGATTGACGAAACACTGGTACGGTACGCCGCATCCACAATAATCTTGCCGCTGTCCGGGTCTTTTTTCACCCCGAGGTCCTCGAGCCCCAGGCCTTCAAGCCTTGGGTGTCTGCCTACCGACACCAGCAGGCGGTCAAAGAAAAGGATTTCAGACGTGTCTTTGGCTTTGACCGATACCGCGACTTGGCTGTCTTTTACTACAGCCTGTGTGACTGTTGTCTTCAATCGTATATCCATGCCCTGGTTTTTGAGCAGCCGCGTCAGGGTCCGTGCCAACTGGCCGTCTGCGCTGTCTGCTGCCCGGGGAAGCGTCTCCATCACCGTAACCTGAGACCCAAGCCGCTGCCACACAGATCCCAGCTCAAGACCCACATACCCGGCACCCACAATGCCCAGCCGCTCCGGCACTGTATCAAATTCCAGAGCCTGGGTTGAAGTGATGATGTTTTTGCCGTCAAAATCAAGGCCGGGCAGGCTGTTGGGCAGGCTGCCGGTGGCCAGCAGAATATAACGGGCTGCCAGGCCCAGTTCCCTGTCCTTAACGCCGGTTTTGGCGCCGGTTTTTTCATTCCGGGTGACAAGGACCCGGTCCGGTGCTTCTAAACGGGCCGTGCCGCGGATGATGTCAATCCCGCTGCGTGCCAGAAGCTGCCAAAGGTTTTTGGTCAGTTCCGCCACCACCTTGTTCTTACGCGACATCATGGCTCCCAGATCCTGCCGGACATCATTGATCTCAATGCCGTGTTCCGCCATTTTGTGCCGGGCATGGTGATACCGCTCGCTTGAATCCAGCAGCGCTTTGCTCGGGATGCACCCCACATTCAGGCAGACCCCGCCCAGGGTCTCATCCTTTTCAACGACAGCGGTGTCAAAACCCAGCTGCGCTGCACGCAGGGCTGCAGAATAACCGCCCGGCCCCGATCCGATGACCACCACATCGTAGGTATTTTTATTTTTCATGGCTACACCTCCAAAAGCATCCGTTCCGGGTTTTCAATACAGGCCTTTATCTGTTTGAGAAAGGTAACCGCTTCCCTGCCGTCCACAATGCGGTGGTCATAGCTCAAGGCCACGTACATCATAGGCCGGATGACCACTTCATCATCAACCGCCACGGGCCGTTTTTCAATTTTGTGCATGCCCAGGATGCCGCTCTGTGGCGAGTTGAGAATCGGGGTGCTTAAAAGAGAACCGTAAATGCCGCCGTTGCTGATGGTAAAGGTGCCACCTTGAAGATCTGCCAGTGCAAGCCGGTTGTTCTCTATTTTTTCCACAAAATCGACAATGGCCTTTTCAATCCCGGCATAATCCAGCCGGTCTGCATGGCGGATTACCGGCACGACCAGGCCTTTTCCCGATCCAATGGCCACCCCCACATGATAGTAATGATGATAGACAATATCGTTGCCGTCAACAAAGGCATTGACCTGTGGACATTGTTTTAATGCAGCAATACAGGCTTTGATAAAAAAGGACATGTATCCTAACGACACCTGGTGCTTTTCCTTGAAGGAGACCTTGTATGCCTGGCGCAGGGCCATGATCCGGCTCATGTCGATTTCATTGAACGTGGTCAGCATGGCTGTGTTCTGCCGTGCTGTGAGCAGGTGCGCAGCAATTTTGCGGCGGATGGGGGTCATGGGTTGCCGGGTAACGGGTTCATCCGGTACAGCCTTATCCGGTTCGGTTTTATCCGGTGCAGCCTTATGCGGTTCGATTTTGTCCGTCTCAGCCTTTTCCCGTGCAGTCTTGTCCGATACAAGCGTATCCGGTGCAGTCGTATCCGGTTCATCTGCCCTGTCGCTGGAAGACTCTAAAAAGAGCAAAATATCGCCCTTTGTGATTCTGCCGCCCGGTCCGCTGGCCGTGATATCGGACAGGTTGACCCGATTTTCCTGTGCCAGGCGCCGGGCAGACGGGGCTATGTTTTCTTTTGGCGTTGCTGCATCCTGGGGTTTTTCCTCTGGTTTACCGCTTTCTGTTTTTTCCGGAATTTTTTTCTTTTCAGGTTCGGTATTTTCCGTTTGGGCAGCCGTTTCTTCTTTTTCAGATGGCCGGGGCACTGTTGGGGTACCCTCCTCGGGTTCCTGTTCCCGTGTCTTTTCAGCTGTTTCTTTTTGATATTCCCTGCTGGTTTCAATCACAGCCACAACCGTACCGATGGACACGGTCTCCCCTTCTCCCACCTTGATTTTGAGTTCACCGTCGGTGTCTGCCGTCACCTCCAGGGTGATTTTATCGGTTTCAATGACAAACAGGGGATCATCTGTTTTAACCTGGTCACCGTCATTTTTCAGCCATTGGACCAAAAGGGCCTCTGTTACAGATTCACCAACGCTTGGAACTTTTACCTCACGTGACATGATAACTCCTTTAAAATGCTGTAAACAAAGCGGTCTGGCTTTACACAGGCCAGATCATAGTGTTAATGCCTGTTTGATGATCGCTGCCTGTTCCTGTTTGTGAATACGTGAAAAACCAGTGGCAGGAGAGGCTTGTGCAGGTCTTGCCACGCAAAGGACAGAATCGCCCACCAGTTTTTCCAGCCGCGGCCGGATGAAATCAGCTCCCCCCATGTTGGCGGGTTCTTCCTGCACCCAGTACCACTGCCGGGTATCCTTGTATCTGGAAATTGTTTTTTTCAACAATTGCTCCGGAAACGGATAAAACTGTTCAATCCGGATGACAGCGATCCTGTCCTTGGCCGATTCAGACCGCTGCTGCAAAAGATCATAATAGATTTTACCGCTGCACAACACCACGCGGTCCGGAGCCTTGCCCTTTTCAGGATCATCCAGGATTTCGTCAAAACTGCCCGAAGTCAGTTCTTCCAGCTCTGAAACCGCCATGGGATGCCGCAGCAGACTTTTGGGGGTCAGAATGACCAGCGGTTTTCGAAATGACCGGACCATCTGGCGCCGGAGCAGATGAAAATACTGGGCCGGTGTGGTGTGATTGCAGACCTGGAGGTTGTCATTGGCGCACAACTGGAGGAAGCGTTCTATCCGGGCGCTGGAATGCTCCGGCCCCAGGCCCTCATATCCATGGGGCAAAAGCAGAACCAGACCGTTCAGACGCTGCCATTTGGATTCACCGCTGGCAATATACAGATCAACAACCGCTTGGGCATTGTTTATAAAATCCCCGAACTGGGCCTCCCACAGGGTCAAAACACCGGGTCTTGCCACGGCATACCCGTATTCAAATCCCAGGACACCGGCCTCAGACAGAAAACTGTCATAAACCCTGTATTCTGCCTGGTCCGGAGCAATATGGTTCAGCGGAATCCACAGCTCACCGTTGGTAATGTCCCGGATCACGCTGTGGCGCTGGGAAAATGTTCCGCGGCCGCTGTCCTGGCCGCTCAACCGGATGGGAATGCCCTGGGACAAAAGGGATGCAAATGCCAGTGCTTCTGCTGTGCCCCAGTCAATGTCTTTGCCCGTTAATACCGTGTCAAGCCGTTTCTCCAGCACCCGGGCCAGTTTGTCGTATATGGCAACCCCTTGCGGAACTTCATACAGTTTTCGGGAAAAGGCCGCCAATTTTGATCTTTCCACAGCAGTATCCGCTTTTTCATGGGAATAGCTGCCGGAAATACCTTCCCATTCCGGATAAAACCTATGTTCCGGAAAAGTGCACGTGCTGCCCCGAACATCGGCAAAGGCAGTTTCCATATCCTGTTTTGCAGAAGTTGAAATCTCCTCCAGTTTTTTGGAAGAAATAATTTTCTCGTTGATCAGCCTGTCAGCGTATACCCGGTCCAGCGGTGTTCGGGAGCGGATGCGCTCGTACAGCCGGGGCTGGGTAAAATAGGGTTCATCTCCTTCATTATGACCGAACCTGCGGTAACAGATCACATCGATCACCACGTCCTTATGGAAATTCTTGCGGTAGGCCGCTGCCACCTGCACCACATGAAGGGCGGCTTCCGGGTCTTCGCCGTGAACGTGAAAAACGGGAACCATGAGCATCTTGGCCACATCCGTGGAATAGCGGCTGGAGCGGGCATTTTCCGGAGTAGTGGTGTACCCGATCTGGTTGTTGATGATCACATGAATGGTCCCGCCGGTGTGAAATCCCGAAAGCTGTGACATGTTCAGGGTTTCCGCCACAATGCCCTGGCCGGCAAAGGCGGCATCGCCGTGGAGCAGCAGGGGCAGGACCTGGTTGATGCCCTCAGCACCTGCCATTTCCTGCCTGGCCCTGGCAAATCCCTGGACCACCGGGTCTACAGATTCCAGGTGGCTGGGATTGTCCAGCAGACACACCCGCAGTTTTTTCCCGCCGGCGGTCTCGATGTCTGCAAGATACCCGTTGTGGTATTTTACATCCCCGGCACCAATGATGTCTGCAGGATCATAACAGCTCTCAAAGGCTTTGAAAATATCCTCATACGGCCTTTCAAGCACCTGGGTCTGAACGCTTAATCGTCCCCGGTGGGCCATGCCCAGGATTACTTCCCTGCAGCCGGCAGTCGATACCCGGTTGAAAAGCATATGGAGCATGGGAACGACCACCTCAGCACCTTCCAGGGAAAAACGGGTCTGGCCCGGGTATTTCTTATTCAGAAACCGTTCAAACAGACCGGTACGGGTCAGTTTTTCCAGCACCACGGTTTTTTCTTCGGCTGCAAGTGCAGGACGGTTCTTTACAGGCTCCATTCTTTCCTGGAGCCATCGTCTTTCTGCCGGGTCCTGCAGGTGCATGTATTCCACGCCGATGGAACGGCAATAGGTTTCTCTGAGCCGGCTGATAATGTCTTTGAGCTTAGCCTGGCCCGAGTCGGAAAATCTGGGGGTGTAAAAAAAAATATCCAACTGGTCCGGCGACAGGCCGAATGCGCCAATATTCAGCAAAGGATGGTCTGTGGGGCAGGAAGAAAGGGGGTCCATGCACGCCATCAGGTGGCCCAGGTCTCGGTACCGGTATATCAGTGATTCCACCCGGGACTGCTGCAGGGCTGCCTCCGGTGTACAGGCGGTTTCATCTTCTGCCGGCCCTTTATCACCGATCTCAAATCCTTTAAAGAAAAACTGCCAGTCCCGGGGAACGGCGTTTGGATCATCTTTCCACTTTTTATACTGGGCTTCAATATATTGCGCATTCCACATGTCGGTTGTTGTCATATTTGTCTTTTCCTTTCAGGAAAACATAAATCCTGCACCCAATGATTCGCCGGATTTGTGAAATGTCAAGCGCGGGTGCCCTAATAATTGCGACAGACCCGGTGCGGCCCGTTAACGAAACACAGATATTCAGTACCAGTTTTGCGTATATGACATTGTTTCAAAAATGTCCGGATTGAGAAACCTTGTCTCAATACAGGATCTGGATGCACAAAAATACATAATTGTACCCATTGCCTTTCCGATAGCCAAAAAGCATATTGAGAATGGGTTCATAAAATCGCGTATAGGTTGTGAATTTTACCGATCGTTATTAAGGAGAAAAATCATGTGGGAAAATTTGATCAAGACAGGAGGGTACGCCATGATATTAAACAACCTGGCAGGTCAGGCGAAACAAATCCGGATTGCACGTACCAGAACTTTACGGCAGAACAGAGCCAAAAACATGGCCATAGGTGCAGGTATAGGCACTGCCATAGGGGTGATGGCCGGTATATTGTTCGCCCCGAAATCCGGAAGGGAAACACGGCAGATTATTACTGACCAGACATGCGAAACCATAAAGGATTTCAAGAATAATATTGCTTCCGCCAAAAGCAAAGTATCTGCCTCTGCTAAAGAAAAGGCAGACCGGTTGCGCGAAACAGGTCAAGAGGCTGCTGAGGACGTAAAAGAAGATCTGAAAGATAAAGATAAAAAGAATAAAGATAAAAAAGCCTAGCACTGAGATGTAATACAAACTATTCTTAAACTGGAAAATTAAAAAAGGACAAAAAAAAGGACAACTGTATGCAGGCATCCATTACGCTCAATCAACTGGGAATTTTTATTGTTTTTATTTTAATTTTAGTGATTGGCGGCTACGCCTTTGTAGCGTTGAGGAACCTTAACAGCCTCATCACGGAAGTTAAGGCCACATTTTTGAATAACAAGGATTCTATTAATCAGATCATTCCGAACATTAATGAGATTTCCGCAAATACTGCACAAATAAGCAATGACTTGAAAATCAGTGCCCATGAAATGGGAGAGGCCGTTAAAACCATCTCCCATGAGACAACTGACACGGTTTTAACCATTAATGAAACTGCGGATTCCATGGCAAAATATGCCATTGTCATAGGTGAAATCATCAAGACGGTAATGGATCTTTTTTCATCAGGAAAAGACAAAGCTGCCTGAGGATCATTCGCATTCCACCCTCTGCGCCAGCACCACCACCCCGTCCACTGCAATGGGTTGCCCTTTGTGTATGATCAAGGTATTGATGTCGATTTGCTGAATGCCCGGATAAGCGCATCCCACATTGCCCGGGGTGACAAGGATACGGTCCAGCGCCTTTTTGTCCTCCGGATCAAATTTCCGGAACCTCCTCCAGCATATTGCGACATTTGAGCCGGTCAATCATCTGTACCGCATCCGGCAGTGCCTGTTCCAGAGAAAAAACCTGTTCTTTTACAGTTGGAATTCCGTCTGCATCCAGCACCTGTTTTGATACATATAATTACCACCCATACAGGCATTTATCTTATAATTCAACCATGGTATAATTTTTGCTTATATTCTATATATAAATTATTTTATCAACAAGTTACAGGAAAGGTTATGGCCAAACCACACGGCAGAAAAACCAGGCAACGGGTCAGAGAAATTCTCAAAAGCGGGGACAGACAAACAGCTTTGTACCAGCTGGAGAAAATTCCGGACAAACAGTTGGTGGGACATCTGTTCTCCCATTTCTACACCCCTGATGAACTGATCAAGTTCCGTAGTGTCACTGCCATGGGATTTGTGGGAAAACGGCTGGCAACACAGCGCATGGAAAACGCCCGGAATCTGATGCGGCGCCTTATGTGGAATCTCAATGATGAATCAGGCGGAATCGGATGGGGATCTGCCGAAGCCATGGGAGAAATCCTGGGCCGCAGCCCGGCCCTTGCCGATGAATATGCATCCATTCTCTTTTCCTTTCTGGATCCGAAAGCCAATTACATTGACAATCCTGTGCTGCAGCAGGGGGTGCTGTGGGGAGTCGGTACCTGTATCACCGCTTTTCCTGACAAAATGACTCCCTACCTGGCCGGGCTGATTGCATTGTTTCTTGACTCTGAAGATAAAATTAAAAAAGCATATGCTGTCCGGGCGCTGGCTTCTGCCGGTTCCCAGCGTGCCGGCCGTCTGCCCGGATACATTCTGGAAGATACAAAAAAAATACAGCTTTATACTGGATGGCATTTTGAACCGGCCCGGATCTGTGACCTGGCCCGGGCCGGTATTAAAAACAGGACCGAATCCAGATAATACGAAGAATAAAGGAATGCCGGATGCCGCACAAAAAATGTGATAAAAACATTGCCCGCACCATTGACATGGCCAATGAAATGATTGATCTGGCACGCCAGGGATATGACAACCATGAAGATCCCGGGTGCGGGGTGCTGTATGGAATTTTGCTGGATTCCGGATACCGGATTTTAGACCTTGCTTTAAAGGAAAAGCAGGCCCATATTCAGAAGGGATGGTGGCATGATACAGTAGCAGAGCCCAAAACCGGACAGGCAAAAAAGGATATTGCAGATAAATGAAGCGACCTGCCATTGATCTGGGGGTATGCATCTTGTGCGAAATCTGTGTGGATCTGGCCCCCCATGCCTTTGAAATCAGCGACTCAGGCTTTGTCCAGGTGAAGCCTTTGGATGATTACCAGGATGACGATGTCCATGAAGCCATCAAAAACTGCCCCAAAGACTGCATTTTCTGGGAAGACGACTGATTTTTGTATTTTTTTGCCTGCCGGATAAAAAAACATTGCCCTTGATACACAAATGTGTCATTTAAGGCATCAGTTTTGTACACATATGAACCTGTTGATGCCGGAAATGACCTGTCATGAAAAATTTTACCCGCAGCCTGCTGGACCGGGACAACCTGAACCTTGTTCTGGACAATCTCAAACTGGGAATTATTGCCCATACCACAGAACGTATCATCACGGTGTTTAACAAAGAAGCGGAAAAAATCACCGGATACCAAAAAGAAGAGGTTTTGGGCAAAGATTGTCACAATGTATTCAATGCCCCTTTCTGCGGTGCCAAATGCTCGTTCTGCAATGATACCCCGGACCTGTTTTCCGATACCAAAGAATATCCCATCACCTTTGTCACCCGCACCGGCGATACCCGACATCTGGAAATGACCGTTTCCGCCATCATTGACAATGACGGGGTGTTGAAGGGTGTCATCGCTTCCTTCCGTGACCTGACCGAATCCATCAACCTGTCTCTGAAAACAGAAACCCTGTCCAGTTTCAACGGCATCATCGGCAAAGACAGCACCATGCAGGAGATATTCCGACAGATCCGGGATGTGGCCCTGTACAGCTATCCGGTCCATGTCTCCGGGGAAACCGGCACGGGCAAGGAACGGGTGGCCAATGCCATCCATGACATTTCCGCCTATGGAACCGGGGCATTTGTGCCGGTGAACTGCGGGGCCATTCCCGAAGGGATCGTGGAAAGCGAATTGTTCGGCCATGTCAAAGGGGCGTTCACCGGTGCGGTCAAGGAAAGAAAAGGCCGGTTTGAGCTGGCCCACAAAGGCACATTGTTTCTGGATGAAGTGGCGGAACTGCCCTTGAAAATCCAGGTCAAACTGCTGCGGTTTCTTCAGGAAGGCACCTTTGAAAAGGTAGGGGGAGAAAAAAAAGTATCTGTGGATGTGCGTATCATTTCCGCTGCCAACAAAAATCTCAAAGATGAGGTCAGGGCCGGCCGGTTCAGAGAAGATTTATATTACCGCCTCAATGTCATCCCCATATCTTTGCCCCCCTTGCGGCAGCGAAAAACCGATATTCCGCTGCTGGCAGCCCATTTTCTGAAACAGGCAGAACTGGAAAACAACAATAGCGTGCCTGCCCTGGCTGACGAAACCATGAATGTACTCCTGGACTATGACTGGCCCGGCAATGTCAGGGAATTAAAGAATGTAATCCAGTTTTCCGTGGTGCGGTGCCGGGGCAAAAAAATCCTGCCGTCAGACCTGCCGCCGGAAATCAGCAGAAAAGAAAGCCTTTTGCCACCGGCACACCGGTTCATCCACGATACAGACCCGACTTTTATCAAAGGAAGACTGGATGCAGCATCTGTAAAAGCAGCCCTGACCAAAACCGGGGGCAACAAATCCAAGGCAGCCCGGGTCCTGGGCGTAGGCCGGGCCACCTTGTATAGATTTTTATCCAATAATACAGATGCCAGAGAATTCAGTCGGCGCTTCTGATGCTAACGCCTGAACGAAAGGCCCTGTTTTTTTTCATCCACGGTAAAGCGGATCTCATCTCCTTTGACGAACTCGCCTTTCAGCAGGGCCAGGGACAGCGGATTTTCAATCTCCCGCTGGATGACCCGCTTCAGCGGCCTGGCCCCGAAACTGGGATCATATCCTTTTTGGGCCAGATATGCCATGGCCTCCTCATCCAGATGGACCGACAGTCCCCTTGCCGACAGGCGCTTGTTCAAGTCCTGAATCTGGATGGTGGCTATCTGTTTGATATGTTCCATATCCAGGGCATGGAAGGTGATGATCTCATCAATACGGTTTAAAAATTCAGGACGGAACATCTCTTTCAAGGCCCGGG
>JAABUB010000055.1 GCA_011389575.1 Desulfotignum sp.
GTATTCCCCAGGACAGGGTCAGCGCAAAGGCCAAAGCCGCCCCGAATAGCCACCGGATATAAAACGATCGATTTATCATGGGTTCTATGCTCCTTTTTTTAACCATTTCAGAGGATCCACCGGTTTTCCATGGTGTCTGACTTCAAAGTGCAGACAAAGCCCTTTGATGGATCCGGTATCACCAGCTGTGGCAATCACTTCACCAGCATCCACTTTTTCACCTTTCTGCTTGAAAAATTCCTGCAAATGGGCGTACAGGGTATAATAATTTTCACCATGATCTATGATCAAAAGATTGCCATATCCTTTCAGCCATTCGGCAAACATGACCTTACCTTTAAATACAGATCGGACCGGTTCCCCCCGGTCCACCTTTATATCAATTCCGCTCTGAAAAGTGAAGGAATTGTAATTTCCGGATCGAGACGGTCCGAACCGGGACACGATTTCTCCTTTGACCGGTGCGGGCAGACGGCCTTTTAACCGGGAAAAAACAATGCCGTCCAGGGAAGAAGGTGTTTGTTTTCCAATGGCATGCATTTTTTCATCCAGGCGCATGGCTGCATCTTTCAATGATGCAAGCGCTGCCTGGGACAAGGCTTTTTTCTGCCGGATGTCTTTGAGAATAGCCGCTTTTTTCTGACTTTCCTTTTCCTTGATGCGGATCTGAAGCGCCAGGTCCTGTTCCAGTTTTGCTTTGGCTGCCTTTCGCTCTGTCAATTGCGCCGCAAGGGTCTGAAACCTTTCCAGATCCCGGGTTTGTTTTTCAATGGCCTGAAAATCAGAAAGAACAATGCGTTTCATGGCATTCTGAGAAACAAAAAAGTCAAACACCGATGCCGGCAGCCCCATCATATCCAGACTGCCGATATTGTGCATACGGTAAAGGGCATCCAGGCGGTCTCCGGCATACACCTGATTTTCCTGCAACTGTGCGGCCAGCTGCTGTCTGTCGGCCTGTATGGCAGCAATGCTTTTATCCAGCTCCCGGCTTTCTCTGGACAGGACATCCGCCTTTATCCGGGCCTGGTTCAATGAATAATCGATCTGGTTCAAGCCTTCGATGATCTGTATTTCTTTTTTGCTGAACCGGGTTATCTGTTCTTGTTTTTCATTAATGCGGGTTTCAATGGTCTGTTTTTTTTCCTGTATCCGGGGATCGGGTTTCAGGGTATCAGAAACCTTTGCAGACTGTGTTTTTTCTGCAGGGGTGACCGCCTGTAGTTCAATGTATTTAGGTCGGTTCCGGACATAGCCCTGATGATTTTCATACTGCACTGTCACCCATCCACCGATGCCGCCTTTTACTTGTGTCACCGCCACTTTGGTACCTTTTTCCAGGACCAGCACCACCGAGGCATCCCGGGAGGGTTCCGACCGGACATTGAGTCTGGCAGCAGTGATCGTGCCCTGGTAAACAACCGGCAGTGCAGCCCACAAGACCGTAGGCACCACTGCCACCAGCCATGCCCATACCAGGATTATTTTAAAATCTGCTTTAAGGAGAGATAACATCCAAACCACCCCAAAAATGTACTGGCCAGAATGATAAGGCCCATGGCCTTGACAGACAGAAACCGGATATCAAGATACACATAGGCGCTCAAATTCTGAGAAATGCCCGACGACACCGTAAAAAAAGCAGCCAACAGGATCAAAAGCCCCAAAAGTCCGCCCAAAAAGCCCTGAAAAAGGCCTTCCACATAAAAAGGGGTTTTTATAAATGCTTCAGTGGCCCCCACCAGCCGCATTATTTCGATTTCAAGACGGCGGGAATAAAATGCCAGCCGCACGGTATTGGCAGTAATAAAAAGTGCGATCAGCAAAAACAGGCCGCACATGGCATACCCGGTAATTCTGAACAATGAAAAAATTTTTAAAAACCTTGCCAGCCATCCCTGGCCGTATTCCACGCTTTCCACCATATCCAGAGCCCCGATCTTTTTTGCAAAGGCAGCCACCTTTTGGAAATCACCATGGGTTTTCATCCGGATTTCCAGGGCATGGGGCAAAGGATTTTGCTTTAAGGTATCAAAGAATCCGGTATGGGATGACATTTCGCTTTTCAACCTTTCCAGTGCCCGGGATTTTGGAATAAACTGCATCTCATCCACCTCACCCAGACTGTTGATGCGGGCTTCAAGATCCGGCAGCATCTCCGGGGAAAAAGCGGATTCAAGGTAAATCATGGCCCGCCCTCCCTGGTTCCAGCCCTCAATCACCCGGCTGGCATTTTCAAAAAACAGCAAAAACAAGGATACCACCAGGATGGACAAGGAAATAGTCACTATGGTGATCAGGTTCAAAAACCGGTTAGACCGAATGTCTGCCAGGGCTTTTTTTATATATCGGGTCATGGGCATCTGCATTCCTTATAAGGGCATAACAGCTGTCAGAGCATGGTGGACGTTTTGACCAGCTGTCCCTGGTCCAGTACAATATTACGTCCCCGCACCATGCTTTCCATCAGGTGCAGATTATGGCTTGCCACCAGGATTGTAGCCCCTTTCTGGTGATACGCCATCAAAAAATCAAGCACCAGTCTGGCAGATGCCTGGTCCAGGCTGCCTGTAGGTTCATCTGCCAGGATGATATCCGGATCCCCCACCACAGCCCGGGCCACTGCCACCCGCTGCTGTTCACCGCCTGAAAGGGTGGGCGGCAGGGCATTTGCTTTTTTTTCCATACCGGTGGTACGCAAAACATGCATCACTTTTTTGCGGATATAAGATGGTTTTTCCCCGGCCACTTCCAGTACCAGTGCCACATTTTCATATACGGTCCGGCCGGGAATCAGCTTGAAATCCTGGAAAACCATACCGAACCGCCGCCGCAGACGGGGCAGTTTTGAAGCAGAAATCCGGGCAAGGTTCATGCCGTTGATGAGAATCTGGCCCTCGGAAACCTTTTCAGCCAGATAAAGCACCTTTAGCAAGGTGGACTTTCCTGCCCCGGAAGGGCCGGAAATAAAAATGAATTCTCCGGGCTGAATATCCACAGACACATCGTTCAATGCCAGTTTGGCGCCATACCGCTTGGTGACATTAAACAATCTGATAATTGCTTGTTTGCTGCTGTCCAGGTTCATATTTTTGTATTCATTCAGTTTTCATCACGGTCCATAATTGACTGGAACTGAATTTACTGATATATACCGGTTGTGTCAAGGAGTGCTGAAAAACAGTTTTTCTTACACCCAAAGCCTTCACTGAACCCGTAACCCGGCTTCTTCCAACAGTGAAGGCTTTGCCATATAAACAATCATGGCCTGAGAGACCACAACAAATGATGAAAGCTGTTATTTTAGCTGTTAGCTCTTAGCTGTTAGCTGTTAGCTGAATACTGACGGCTGACGGCTTTCATAAAAAAACCATAAGGACAGACAGATGCTGTTATTTGATTCCCATTGCCATATTGACGACCCGGGCTTTGCTTCTGATATGGATGCCGTGTTTGAGCGGGCCCGCAATGCAGGGGTCCGGGCCATGGCCATTGCAGGGGTTGACACAAACACCGCCCGAAAAGCCGTTAAAATTGCCGCCGGCCGGGACAATGTCATCACGGCAGTGGGCATCCATCCCCATGATGCCGTGCATTGCACCCAAAAAAATCTGGCGGAGCTGGCCGGGCTGGCAGAGAAAAACGGCTGTGTCAAAGCCTGGGGGGAGATTGGCCTGGATTTTAACCGAATGTTTTCTCCGCAAAAAGACCAGGAAGCCTGCTTCACAGCCCAGCTGGCCATGGCCGGGGAGCTGGATCTTCCCCTGATTTTCCATGAACGCGATTCCAACGGCCGGTTTTATGACATTGTCAAATCAGAAGGGCCTGACAGCAGAAAAGGGGTGGTCCATTGTTTCTCCGGGACCCGCACAGAATTGTTCCAATATCTGGATCTGGGGTATTATATCGGCATCACCGGGATTTTGACCATCCAGCAGCGGGGAAAACTGCTCAGGGAACTGGCGCCGTTGATTCCCAAAGACAAAATTCTCATTGAAACCGATGCCCCGTATCTCACCCCTGCCCCCCAGAAAAACAAATGCAGGCGCAATGAACCCGCGTTTGTCCGGTCAGTGCTGGAAAAACTGGCACAGGTGCGCTACGAAGATGCCGAGGAACTGGCCGGAACCATCTTCACCAACACCAACAGATTTTTCAACACCAGCTTTGCCTGAATTGCGATCCCCGCCGGGATAAGGCTCCACTTCGCCCCGGCGCTGTTCTGCAGCCGGACCGTCAGACCCATTCAGATCTCATGCCGGATGCAGGGCAATGGCGTGGGCAAAAAGCTGTCACACCGGCAGGATGGATGCTGTCAGACCTGTCAGACCGCCGGGGTTGTATCCTTTGCCATCAGCTTTGTCACCGCTTTTTCAAGTCCGTCCAAAGACAGTTCAAACATGGGGAAAATGGCACTGATGGTCATGATGGTGTGGGTGTAACCCCACATGGATGCAGGCACCGGGTTCAGCCATACGCTGTGGCTAAAGGTCTCGGCCAGAAATTTGAGCTGCTGGATGCTGGGCCGGCCGCTGCGCTCACTGATGTGAATGGAGCCGTCATGGGCCATGAGTTCATAGGGGGCCATGCTGGCATCCCCCACTATGATGAGCCGGGTGTCCGGGTCATTTCTGGTAAACTCCACAATCTTTTTGGGCTTTTTATACCGGGCCGGGTCCTCCCACACATAATCGTAAATGGTGTTGTGGAAAAAATAGGTTTTCACTTCCTTGAACTGGGCCCGGGCATAATCAAACAAAGTCTGAACAATGTCGATATGGGGATCCATGGACCAGCCGCCGTTGTCAATGGCCAGGATTACCTTGAGCCGGTCCTTGAGAGCCCTTTCAAACACCAGCTCGATCTCGCCGGCGTTGCGCATGGTTTCTCTGATGGTCTCATCCACATTGACCTGGTCTTTGGGACCGGCCGGCACCAGGTTGCGCAGGCGCTTGAGGGCCTCTCCGATATTGGCCTGGGTCAGGGGGCCGGCTGTGGAATAATCCTTGTACCGCCTTTCATTGGCCACCTTTACCGCGGATTTATTGCCGGACGACCCGCCCACCCGCATGCCGCCGGGATGGTATCCGGAATGGCCCACAGGGGAATACCCGCCGGTGCCGATCCATTTGCTGCCGCCGTCGTGGCGGCCGTCCTGGTCCTTGAGCCGCTCCTTGAAGTATTCGATCAGTTCATCCGGCGACATCTTGTTGAGCTTTTCCTCGTCAATGCCCAGGGCGTCTGCCACCTTTTTGGGATTTTTCAGCCATTCTTCCAGCAATCCCCTGGCAATGGCATCAACTTCAAATCCAGCGTCCTCCGGCAGAGGCACCCCTTCAAAATAATGGGCAAACACCTGGTCATACAGATCAAAATACCGCTCGCTTTTGACCAGGATGGCCCGGGCACAGGTATAAAAATCATCCAGACCGGCCACCATCCCGTTGTACAGCGCTTTTTGCAGGGTAAGAAAAGCGGTGGGGGACACGGGAATTCCCACATCCTTGAGGGTATAAAAAAATTTTACAAACATAGGGGCTGCCCCTTAAAACAAGCGTCTTCTGGATGTCAGGTTCTGTGCACCTTCATAATCCGGGCTCTTTTTAAACAATACCCCGAGAAAGGGCAGTTTGCCGTTGACCAGGTCCTTGACCCGGAAATCAGGATCTGCATTCAATGCCCTGATCCAGTTGATCAGTTCCCGGGTGGCCGGCTTTTTTTCTATGCCCGTAATGTCCCGCATGCTGAAAAATGCCTTGATGGCATTGTCTGCCAGTTTGTTATCCAGATCCGGGAAATGCACATGTATGATTTTGCGCATCATTTTGGGATCGGGAAATGCAATGTGATGAAAATTGCACCTTCCCAAAAACGGGTCAGACAGGTCTTTTTTGGCATTGGAGGTAATGATGATCACCGGCCGGTGACAGGCTGTGATGGTTTGATCGGTCTCAATGATATCAAACTGCATCTGGTCCAGAACATCCAGCATATCATCTTGAAAATCGGTATCTGCCTTGTCGATCTCATCAATAAGCAGCACCGTGCGCTGGTCGGCAACAAAGGCCTGGCCGATTTTCCCCATTTTAATATATTCATTGATATTGCTTACATCCCGCTTTGAATCGCCGAACCGCGAATCATTGAGCCGGGTCAAAGTATCATACTGGTACAGGGCCTCCACCAGTTTCATGCTGGATTTTACGTTGAGTACAATCAGGGGCATGCCCAGACTTTCAGCAATGGCATAGGCCAGCATGGTCTTGCCGGTACCCGGCTCTCCTTTGAGAAGCAGGGGCATTTCCAGCCGCATGGATATATTGACGATAGCGGCCAGTTCCTGGTCCAGTACATATTTTGTGGCGCCCTGAAATTCATCAGAAACAATTTGGTTCATGGGTTGTTTTCTCCGGATATCAAAGGGTTTTATCATTATAATTGTTTCCTGCCGTGGGCAGGATGTCATGGTTTTTACCGAAAATATGAAGCATATCCCGCTTTTTCACAAGGATTTTATTAAAAATTCATATATCTGCCCCCATACATTACAAAATTGTATTTTATATTTTTTGCTCCTGAATTCTAAACCATTGACACTGATACCACTTAGTGTTAAGAGTTTTTATTTGATATTTTCAGCCATGAAACAAACAGGAGCATGCTATGATTGGTGGAATTGGAATGCCGGAACTGATAATCATCCTTGTGATTATACTCGTTATTTTTGGTGCAGGCAAACTGCCTGAAATCGGAGCCGGCCTGGGCAAAGGCATTACAAATTTTAAAAAAGCTTCAAAAGAGGTCCCTGAAGACAAGGACAAAGAACCGGAACAGATTGAAAAAGAATAAAAAGTTGCTGCTGTATATTTTCCTTTTCCTGCAGCCGGGCAAATGATACGCCCGGCTGACTGCATTTCATTTCCTGTCCTCTGACATGCCTGCCGCCAGAAAATAATTGGTTACCATTTTATTTTTAAATTCGCTAAGAACAAAAATGTAATTTTATTTGACCATTAAACAACATTTTTGTTACTTATTTGTCGGAACATAGCGGTTTTAACATTATTTTTCAGGAAAATTCGGGGCTGCCGCCTGAAAAACCTTGTCCATAAGAGGCTGGCACGCCCATTGCTTGCAAAAAAGGCCATGAAAACGATGCAAAATTCACAAGCCCAGGTTTTAATCCAGAAAAAAGAAAGCCTGATTCAGGCATTTCTGGCAGACAAAGAACCGTTTTTCCTGGAAAAGCTGACCCGGTTTCTGGATGAATATTTTTTTACGGTATATGAAAAAAGTATTACTGCCCGAAAAATGGTGGCCACCCGGAATCCTTTTGCCATCATTGCCCTGGGAGGATATGGCAGAAAAGAACAATGCATCCATTCTGATATCGATCTGCTGATCCTGTTCGATTCTGCGGTTCCTCCGGAAGTGGAAGGTTTTGTCCAGGAACTGCTTTATCCGTTATGGGATGCCCGGTTTGAAGTAGGATATGCCGTGCGCACTGTTGATGAATGCATTGCCATGGCCTTTGACCGGTTTGATATTCTCACCACGGTTCTGGATGCCCGGTTCGTCTGCGGCCTTTCCTTGATTTACTCGGTGTTCAAAGAAAGATTCCGGGACCAGCTTTCCGGCAGATATTACAAACAGGTCCTTGACTACCTGTTTGACCATGGCATCAAACGGCTGGAAAATTTCGGCGATTCCACCTATCTTGTGATCCCGGACCTTAAATCAGGATTCGGAGGATTGCGCGATTACCATACCCTTTTGTGGTATGCCAAGATTAAATCAGATATCAAAGAAAGGCGGGACCTGGAATACTATGGATTTTTATCTCATTTTGAATATGAAACCCTTGAAAAAACCCTGGCCTATATCTGGAATATCCGCAACCGCCTTCACCATATAACCGGCCGCAAATGCGACACCCTGCACTTTGAATACCAGACGGAAGTAGCTGGTCTGCTCAACTACAACCACCCGGGGGATCAGCCGGATGTTGAAATATTTTTAGGCGATCTGCATGCACATATGGAATTTCTCAAGCAGGTCAACCAGATCAC
This sequence comes from Desulfotignum sp., assembly GCA_011389575.1. Lineage (GTDB taxonomy): Bacteria > Desulfobacterota > Desulfobacteria > Desulfobacterales > Desulfobacteraceae > Desulfotignum. The sequence goes on from JAABUB010000055.1 coordinate 8,070, forward strand.
CTTTGAAGATATCTTTACCAGCAGCCGGATCAGAAAAGAGCCTGCCGCCACCCACCTTACCAGGACAGACGGACTGCTCATCCAGAAAAGGCGTCTGTATTTTGCCAATACCGTGGTTATCCTGCAGCACCCTGAACTGCTGCTGAAAATATTTCTGGAAAGCGGCAGAAGACGTATTCCTTTGTCCATCGAAGCCAGACGCGTGGTATCGGAATTTGTGCACCTGGTGGATGAAGACATAAAAGCAGAGCCGGAGAATATCAAAATTTTCAAAAAAATTCTGGCCCTGTCCTTCTGGGAATTCAATGTATTGAACGTGATGCTTTCCACCGGCATCCTGGAACAGTTCATCCCGGAATTTGGTGCCATCAGAAACAAGATCCAGTACAACCACTACCACCTGTTTCCGGTAGACAAGCATTCCATCCGATGCGTTCAGGTCATCAACAGTTTCAGGGAGCCCGGCACCAATGTCATCACCACGCTTTACGCAGATGTTTTCAAGGAAGTGAGAAATAAAAACCTTTTGCTGATAACGGCTCTGCTCCATGATATCGGCAAATCAGATCCGGCAAAAGAACATTCAAAAAACGGGGCAGCCATTGCCGGGCCCATCCTGAAGCGTATGGGGTTCAATGCAACAGAGGTGGCAGATGGCCAGAGCCTGATTCAAAACCACCTGCTACTGGCCAAAACCGCCACCAGACGGGATATCTTTGATGAGGAAACAGCGGTATACACAGCCAATAAGATAGAAAAAATCCGGCTGCTTCGCATGCTGTTTCTGCTTACGGTTGCGGATTCCATGGCCACAGGTCCCAAGGCATGGAATGACTGGACCGAAAATCTGATAAAAGATCTGTTTTTAAAAACCACTCGAATTTTAAAAACCGGAGAACTGGCCTCCAAAAAAAGCCAGCGCCTCATCCAGCGAAAAAAAATGGAAGTGCTGGCCCTGTTCGAAGAAAGCGGACAGGATCATGACATTATGAAACTGCTGAAATCCATGTCAGGAAGATATCTTTTATATATGCCGGCCATCCATATCGCAGATCATATCAACCTGTTCCGGAACCTTGGAGACAGGCAGTTCATCTGGCAGATCTCCAAAGAAAAAAATTCAGACATCCGTACAGTGGCCATTTGCGGACGGGAAAAACCCGGATTTTATTCAAAAATAGCCGGGGTCTTTTTTCTCAACCGGATCAATATTGTGGCATCCCAGGCCTATCCGCTCGGAGGTACCCATATATTGGATATTTTCAAGGTCATGCCTCCAAGAGATCGCATTTTTGAAAATGAAAAATGGGAAAAAGCTGCAAAAGATCTGACCCAGGCTTTGGATGATGACCATTTTCTGGACAAGATTGTGGACAAAATTCCAAAACGCATCACCATTGCCTCGGGCAGGCGGCCGGAACCCAATCAGGTGCGTATCGACAATGAAACCTCCAGCTTTTTCACCATCATTGAAGTGCTGACCTATGATTTTGCCGGCCTTTTGTTCACCATCACCAATGCCCTCTACCGCAGCGGACTTAATGTCACTATTGCCATGGTAGGGGGAAAAGTGGACCAGATTATAGATATATTCTACGTCCGGGATCTGGAAAATGACCAGAAGATCCGGGACCCGGAAAAACTCAGACAAATTAAAACAGCCATCATAAAAAGGCTCCCACAGATACACGCAAAGGAGGTAGTAAATGAAAAAGATTGAAGCTGTAATCAAGCCTTTCAAGCTCGATGATGTAAAGGAAGCCCTCAGTGAAATCGGAATTTACGGCATGACCGTGACCGAAGTAAATGGTTACGGCCGCCAGAAAGGACACAAGGAAATTTACCGGGGCGCGGAATATGTAGTGGATTTCGTTCCCAAAATCAAACTGGAAATTGTTGTTGCAGATAACCGGGCAGACGAAACCATTGAAACAGTCAGAAATGCCGCCAACACCGGAAAAATCGGGGACGGCAAGATCTTTGTTTTGAACGTGGAAAAAGCCGTCCGGGTCAGAACCGGTGAAACAGACACTGATGCACTTTAATCAGGTGCAGACCAGATTATAATAAAAAAAATCAACAACAGAAAGGAAAACGTATGAGCCCCAAAGACGTACTCGCAATGGCCAAGGAAAACAATGCAAAAGTGGTTGATATCCGGTATATGGATTTCATCGGCACCTGGCAGCATTTTTCAGTTCCTTTAAGTGAATTTTCAGAATCCGCTTTTGAAGACGGGTTCGGGTTTGACGGATCTTCCATGCGGGCCTGGCAGGCCATCAACAACAGTGACATGATCGTCATCCCGGAACCCGGCACCGCAAGAATGGATCCTTTTTTCAAGGTGCCCACCCTGGCCATCATCGGCAACATTCATGACCCCATCACCAGTGAGTCCTATTCCAGGGATCCACGGGGCATCGCCAAAAAAACCGAACAATACTTTAAAAGCACAGGTCTTGGTGACACCATTTTTGTGGGTCCTGAACCGGAATTCTTTATTTTTTCCAACATCCGGTATGCTTCAGAACCCCATTCCGCTTTTTTTGAAATCGACTCCCCGGAAGGCCACTGGAATACAGGCATGGATGAGATGCCCAATCTGGGATACAAAATCAAACCCAAACACGGGTATTTTCCCCTGCCGCCGGCTGATCAGTATCAGGACATGCGGACCGAAATGATGCTCACCCTGGAAAACCTGGGCATTGCCATGGAATGCCAGCACCACGAAGTGGCGTCCGCCGGCCAGTCGGAAATCGATCTGCGGTTTGATTCCCTTGTGAACATGGGCGACAGCCTGGCATGGTTCAAGTATGTGCTGAAAAATGTGGCAAATAAACACAACCACACAGTCACCTTCATGCCCAAACCCATTTACGGGGACAACGGCACCGGCATGCACACCCACATGAGTTTCTGGAAAGACGGCAACCCCATGTTTGCGGGCAACAAATATGCCGGCCTGTCTGATGATGCCCTGTATGCCATCGGCGGCATAATGAAGCACTGCAAAGCCCTGTGCGCCATCACCAATCCGACCACCAACTCCTACAAACGCCTGGTGCCGGGATTTGAAGCCCCCATCAATCTGGCCTATTCCAGCAGAAACAGAAGTGCGGCCATCCGCCTGCCCATGTATTCCGGCTCACCCAAGGCCAAGCGCATTGAATTCAGGACCCCGGACCCCTCCTGCAACGGGTACATGGCATTTTCCGCCATTGCCATGGCCATGATTGACGGTATTCAGAACAAGATGGATCCGGGAGACCCCATGGACAAAAACATCTATGACCTGCCTCCTGAGGAACTGGCTGAAATGGACTCCGCCCCGGGCACACTGGAGGAAGCTTTGGGCGCTTTGAAACAGGACCATGAATTTTTGCTCAAAGGAGATGTGTTCACCAAAGATGTCATTGAACACTGGATCGAATACAAAATGGAAACCGAGGTAAAACCCGTGATCAGCCGTCCCCATCCCCATGAGTTCTACCTGTATTTTGACATTTAGCCCCGGTACCACAAAAAAACAATACACCTGAAGTTGAAAAAAGGGGGTATCATCCCATACATGATATCCCCTTTTTTTGTTGTCTGGTTCAGGCAGCAGAAATCCCATAAGATTTTTAATGCAATCAAAAATAAAATACGGTATAACAAAACTATTTTAACCAAAGATATAAGGGAGGCACAGTTTTCATATGGGATTTCTGCCTTGGCTACGCACACTTTTTCCAGGATACTTCTTGTTTTTGTTTTTCATGGCATCGCTCACTTTTCCAGCCTTTGCCCAGTCAACTACAAATGGGAACGAACTTGCTGCTTTGGGCCAGCGACTGATCAAAGACGGGTTTGCCCCGGAAAAAATTCAGAGCCTTCTGGCCAGTGAAGAGGTGTTTTTCAATCCTGAAGGCGTATCCATGTTCTTTGTTCATTCAGAATCCAGCCTGAATTATGACCAGTTTCTATCCAAAACATCCATTACCAATGCATTTCAATACATGGAAACACACCAGGAAACCCTGGAGCAGGCCCAAAAAGCCTATGGAGTTGATAAAACCGTCATCACCGCCATCCTTTTGGTGGAAACCCGCCTGGGAACATTTCTGGGCAAAAGAACAGTCATCAATACCCTGGCCACCATGGCGGCCCTCACCGACGAGAACCTGCAGGAGCGCATCTGGGATGCCATTCCCGAGCAAAAAAAACCGAAAAAAGAAACCTTTTTAAAAAAGGTAAAACAACGCTCCAAATGGGGTTATGAAGAACTCAAGGCCCTTATAAAATACACAGAAAGGGAGAACCTTGCCCCGGAATCCCTTAAAGGTTCCTATGCCGGAGCCATGGGTATCTCCCAATTCATGCCGTCCAATGCCCTGACCCTGGCAAGGGACGGCAACAATGACGGCAAAATTAATTTATTCGACCACAGCGATGCCATTTTTTCTGTGGCCAGTTATCTCAAACACCACGGATGGGAACCCGGGATCTCACGGCAGCGCCAGCATGAAGTTTTATTCCGTTACAACCACAGCAATTATTATGTGGACACGCTCATGAAAATCTCGGATCGACTTAAAGAAGGCTAAAAAATTTCATGGACAAAAATTTCGTTTTATATATCCTCTTGATTTTCGGCATCTCTTTAGGCTTTACCATGCTGGCTTTGGTAGATATCATAAAAAAAGATTTCAGCTCTCCCGCATTAAAAATTCTGTGGCACTTCATAGCCCTGATCCCTCTGCTAGGATGGCTCATCTACCTGATTTTCGGCTACCGAAAAGGCCGCAAAAAAACCTTGCCGTCGAAATTTCATTGACTTTTTGCCGGTTACGGTATATCCATAATTCTTGCAGCCTTGGTCCCATCGTCTAGTGGTTAGGACGCCGGCCTCTCACGCCGGTAACCCGGGTTCGAATCCCGGTGGGATCACCAATAAATCGAATCAAGGCTTTCAGCATTTTTGGAATTTCTGGAAACTTTTTTCATTCCAAACTGAAATCGTCCACAAAATTATTGTTCAGAAACGCGATTCTATCGAACTGTTTTCCAGGCACATATTTAAAAATCATTGCCCTTTTTTTGGGGATCTGGTAAGTTTCGGATATTATACAGATTTTCCCGAAAACGACAAATAAGGCTCATTGAATGGGAAAATATTCAAAGTTCATACAGATCTCCCAGTTTACTGCAGACCCATTCAGTATGAAAAAGTTATTTATTCGGCAAGACAAGTATTTTTTTAAAAATTTTTTTTAAAACAAGGAGGCTGTGATGTCAGTATGTGTAATTGTAAAAAGAAAATTTGAGGATAAAAATATCGCATCAAAGATTGCACCACTGATTGTTCGCTTGAGATCCCAGGCCAGCATTCAGCCTGGATACATCACTGATCAGGCCTTTGCTGCTTTGGATTCACAAGGTGAGTATCTGGTTGTCAGTATGTGGGATACGATTGATGACTGGAACAACTGGATGAACAGTGAGTTGCGGCAATCCATTCAGCGCCAGATAGATGAATTGACAGTCGAAGATACTGAATACCGTTACTATAAAACTATTGTCGGTGGCATTGTTCCAAAATTTGAAGCAGTGCTTTAACTGCAGCAGGCCAATATGCCCCTGTACGCTTTTAAAACCCATACCCCCCGGATTCACCCATCCGTATTTGTGGCCCCTTCAGCCCAGATCATCGGCAATGTTTGTATCGGCAGAGATTCTTCAATCTGGTTCCAGACGGTCATCCGGGGGGATCTGGACACGATCGCCATTGGGGAAAAAACAAATATCCAGGATCTATGCATGTGCCACGCGGATGAAGACATTCCTTTGACCATCGGCCATGGCATCACCATCGGCCACAGAAGCGTGATTCACGGGTGCACCATTGAAGACGGCTGCCTCATCGGCATGGGCGCTGTCATTATGAACCATGCCGTGATCGGAGAAGGCTCTGTCATTGCAGCCGGTGCGGTTGTGCTGGAAAAAACCGTGATACCGCCCTGTTCCCTTGTAACCGGTTCTCCCGGCAAGGTAAAAAAAACCTATGACAACCCGGAACAGCTTGCCAGAAGCATCCATGCCATGTCTGAAAGCTACCTGGAAAGCGCCCGGTCATTTTTGTCCCCCAGCACGTTTTATGAAATTAAGTGAATATGCCCGGATTTTGTTTTCACCCCTTTGTCACGCCCGGATGACAAAAATGTGCATTTCTTTGGGACCATGTGCACCATGAACCATTGTCAGTTCGATATCAGCGGTTTTGCTGGGACCGGAAATAAAGACCATGTGGTGGGTCAACCCGTTTTCTGGTGTATTTTTTTCATCATCAAGCACTGCATAGAGTTCGGTCAGATTGGTCAGTATCTGGTCAATTGTAATAACCGCCACATGGACAGACGGTACCAAAGAAACGGCCCGGCCCTGATGGGGATGGGTTTTCATGACAATGGTAGCGGTATCTGCCACACAATAATCGGCTGCTGTGATACCCATGAAAGAAGCAACGGTATTTTCCCGTATCAGCTGTCTTTGCCCTTGCAGGTCTGCTTGTGAATCCATGGCAGTGGTATGCACCGGAATGTGTTGATCCGCCAGGACCGATTCCAGGTCAAGCGCGTCCAGAAGGGGATGGGACCACCGGATCAGCGACTTTTTTTCTCCCCATTCCGGATTTTTCTGCCGGACAAGTGCTGCAATCTGCTGTGCTGCCTCTGCCGGGTCTGCCACTGGTGTGACATGCAGGTGCAGTGGCCCGGCCTGATCCATCAACATTGCCAGAAGCGTTTCTCTCTCCTTTGGTGCGCGCGATTGCACTGCCTGCAACAGGTTTTGGGACACCTTTTCCGATGTTTCTGGAAAAATCCGTGCCCGCCGGACATCGGCAGGCCCAATGTCCGGCCCCAGGGACTGACGTACCCGGTTGATAAAACTGGCGCGATGGTTCTGTATCATAACATGGTCCTTAACTTGGCTGTTTCCTGCTTTTCCATTGTGATCGAAACGGCCGGCTGCTTATTTTTCGCAAGGTCCGTGACCGGGTCCATCCGGCAAGCGGACCGGGCAGCTGACGGATGGGGCCCTCTTTTGCATACACCAGGGCCTGCATTCGGGAAGCGGAAAACAGTGCGGCACGATAGGCAGCAGGATGAGAGGTGAACCAGGCAAAGGTATCCATGGCAAATTTTTCCGGTTTACTGACAGGGGTTGCACTCCAGGTTTCATCGCCTTCTGCCAGCCGGAACCGCAGTTCCCTGAGCATTCTGGGCAGATCAATATCCACCGGGCAGGCCTGTTTGCAGGCACCGCACAGGGTTTCGCCGAAGCACAGGTCCTGTGCCCGGTTCAGGCCTGCCAGAAGCGGTGTCACCACAGCGCCCACAGGACCGGAATAGGGAGATCCATAGGCATGTCCGCCGATTTTGCCGTATACCGGGCAGACATTTAAACAGGCCGAACACCTGATACAGCACAACATTTCCCGAAATGCCGGATCCGCAAGCATGCGGCTGCGTCCATTGTCAATAATGATCAGATGAAACGCCACCGGACCGTCTGGATAATCTTCCGGACCCGGCCCTCCCACATAACTGACATATCCCCCCAGTTTCTGGGCTGCGGCCCCGCTGGAAAGAAGCCGAAACAAGATATCATGATCCTTGAGGGTTGCCACAACCCGTTCCATGCCCATGAAGGCAACATGTACCCGGGGAAGGGTGGAAGTCATCCGGATATTGCCTTCATTGGAAACAGTTGTGATATGGCCGGTTTGGGCACAGGCCAGGTTGCAGCCGGTGATCCCCATGTCTGCAGCCAGAAATTTTTCCCGCAGCACAGCCCGGGCCGCCTGTGTCAATGCAGCCGGGTCCGCGGTGTAATCTATGCCCAGTTTTTCGGCAAACAGCTGTCCCACCTGCTCCCGGGTCTTATGAATGGCCGGCGCTATGATATGGGAGGGTTTTTCACCGGCCAGCTGAATGATATATTCCCCTAAGTCGGTTTCTGCCACATCAACGCCCTCGGCTTCCAGTGCCTGGTTCAGGCCCACCTCTTCGGTCACCATGGATTTGCCTTTAACCACGGTTTTGACCCCGTGTTTTTTTGCCACTGCCAGGCAGCAGGATACCGCTTCTTCAGCATCATTGGCAAAAAACACCTGGCCACCGTTCCCAGTAACCTTATCTGCCAGCGCTTCTAGCAGAATATCCAGATTTTCAATACACCGCTGCCGGATTTCATGTGCCTGCTGCCGAATGCCGGCCCCTTCTGGCTGGGCGCTGTACATCGTTTGCGTGGCAGGCCCCAGCCGGGCCTGAACATCGGCCAAGGCACCTTGCAGCCGCTTGTCTGAAATGGCCTGTCTGCTTTTGGCTGTATATTTTTCCGTGGTAAACGGGTCGTCCATTGGTACGTCCTCACATTTATGGTGCAAGCAGTTCTGCAATATGCTTAACCGTGACCGGGTGTCCCATACGGGTCAGATACCCTTCAATATTCAACAGGCACCCCATGTCACACCCCACCACTGTGTCAGCCCCGGTTTCCAGAATCCGTTCCACCTTGTCCGCCACCAGGGCGGTGGAAATATCCGGGTATTTGATGGAAAACGTGCCGCCAAATCCGCAGCACCGGTCTGACTGCGCCATCTCCACCAGCGTCAATCCGCGCACATGGGAAAGCAGTTCCCGGGGCTGCCGGCCCACACCCAAGCTCCGCAGCAGATGGCAGGAATCATGATAGGTGACGGTTCCCTGGTAGGCAGCCCCCACATCACTTATATGCAGCACATCCACCAGAAACTCGGTCAGTTCAAAAATGTTGCCGCCGACTTTCTTTGCCCGTGCAAGCCAGTGGGGATCATCTGCAAACAGTTCAAGATAATGGTGCCTGACCATGGCGACACAGGAACCAGAAGGACACACAATACATTCAGCGTTCTCAAACACCTGGATAAAATGCATGGCCGATTTCCGGGATGCTGTACGATATCCGGCATTAAAAGCCGGCTGGCCGCAGCAGGTCTGGTCTTCGGGGAAACTGGTGGCAATGCCGAGCCGGTCAAACAGACGTACCATGCCCATTGCCGCTTCCGGTGCCATGGCATCCACCATGCACTGAACAAAAAGGGTCACTTCGGGAAAAACAGGCAACATTTTCTTATCCAATAAAATAGCCGGGCAGCCAGGTTAACAGCGGCGGAAAAAGAATGCACAGCAGTACCGCAAGGATCTGGAGCCCCACAAAGGGAATCACGCCCCGATATATATCGGTTGTCTTCACACCCGGAGGGGTGATTCCCTTCAGGTAAAAAATGGAATACGCAAACGGCGGTGTTAAAAAAGAAATCTGCAGATTGAGCATGACCAGCACCGCAAACCATATCGGATCAAACCCCAACTCTGCGGCAATAGGGGTTATCAACGGCACCACAATAAAGATGATCCCCATCCAGTCAATGAACATGCCCAGCAGAATCAGCAGCAGCATGATAACCACCAGCGCTCCCCACCGGCCAAAAGGTAAGGATGAGAACAAATTGATGATAACATCATCTCCCCCCAGGGTCACAAACACCGTGGAAAAAAATGATGCGCCCACGGCAATCATCATGATCATGCTGGTGATATTCAGGGTTTCATATCCAGCATTTTTCAATGTCTTGAAATTCAGCTTCCCATGACAGGCGGCCAAAACCATGCTGGCAATCACCCCCACTGCTGCTGCCTCGGTAACAGCGGCAATGCCCATGAAAATGCTGCCCAGCACCGAAAAAATCAGCAGCATGGCCGGCAGGACCGCACTTAAAAAAAGCCATACCTTCTGCCGGAGCGGCACCGTACGTTCCGTCTCCGGCATGGGAGGACCGTCTTCAGGCCGAAAATAGCAACGCACACCAATATAGACCATGTAGAGCAGGGTCAGCAAAATACCGGGAACCACTGCACCCAGGAACAATTTGCCCACGGATAACTGGGCAATGGGACCGTAAATGACGATCATCACACTGGGGGGGATCAGGATACCCAAGGTGCCGCCGGCACACACACTGCCGCAGGCAAGGGACTTGTTGTACCCGTTCTTGAGCATGGCCGGCAGAGCCATAAGTCCGATGGTTACTTCAGATGCCCCCACAACTCCGGTGGTTGCAGCAAATATTGCTGAAATGGCAATGGTGCTGATGCCAAGTCCCCCCCGCAGGCCTCCCCATAACAGATACATCGCGTTGAACAGCCGTCTGGCTATACCTGATTTTTCCATGAAAACGCCCATGAAGAGAAAGAGCGGAACAGCCAGAAGGGTATAATTGGTCATCAGCCCGAACAGGCGGGTGATGAAAAAACCAAATATTTCCGGTCCGACATTGACCAATCCAAAAATCATGGCCACGCCGCCCAGAACAAAGGCCGTGGGAAATCCCAGAAAAATTCCCAGCATCAGGGCGGTAAACATCAAACACACAGAAATTTCAGGACTCATGGGCAATGTCCTTTCCCAAGGCGGTCATCAGTCTGCGGATAAAATCTGCTGCCCCTTGCAGGACCAGCAGGAATACACCGATAGGCATCAACGTTTTAAACGGATAGATGAGCGGCTGCCAATAACTCTGCATCGAACGTTCCTGTACACTCCAGGAAAACAGCACATAGGGGTACAAATAAATGAGCATACCGATCCACAGGGGGAAAAAAAACAGCAGATAAAATACCACATCAATGGATGCCCGCATCCGGGGAGAAAACCGGCAGTAAAAAATATCTATCCGCACATGCCGCTGGTATTTGAGTGCATAGGCTTCGCCAAACAGAAAAAAAGTACCGCCAAGCATATAACTGACGTCAAACGCCCATTTGGTGGGATTATTGAATGCATATCGGGCAAGAATTTCATACCCCAGCACCGCTGTCAGCACCACCACCAGATAAATGATCACCGATGCTGTGACCTCACTGATACCATCAATGAAAGTGGTAATTTTATCCAGAAATGTCATGTCTCCCCCGGTCCACTATTCACTATTGCAACATCTATTCTGCAACACCTGTTCCTCCATACCGCCTAATCAACTGCCGGTGTCATCAGCTGTCGGTAGTTGTCATACCCTTTTCGAAAATCTCTCTGGGATTTGAGCACCTTTGCAAAAAACGGATCCTGTTCAGCTTTCCGGTCCAGCAGGGTTTCTGCTTTTTTGGCCAGTTCCTTTTGAATGGAAGGATCCAGATATTCGATCTGGACCCCTTTTTCTTCAAAGAAATTCAGCGCCTGGATATCATCGTGAATGGCAAGGGTGACCATTTCCAATGTCGTGGCCTGGGCTGCGTTTTTCACAATAGCCTTAAGATCTTCCGGCAGTTTTGCCCAGGATTTTTTATTCACAGTAATGTCCAGAAATGTGCTGGGCTGATGGATGCCCGGCACCAGCAGATATTTTGCGATTTCATGAAACGCCAGGTCTTTGTCCATGGAAGGAATACTGAATTCACCGGCATCCAGAACGTTGCGCTGAAGCGCTTCATAAATTTCTCCGGCCGGCAGCATCATCACGGAGGCACCAGCTTCCGATAAAATCTCCCCCCAGAAACCGGATGTGCGGAACTTAAGGCCTTTAAAATCTTCCAGAGAGCGGATAGGCTTGTTGGACCAGGCAAGGTTTTCAGAAGGCAGCATCCCGCAGGGTGCAGCAAATCCCAGATCATAGGCCTTATACAGTTCCTGGTACAAAGCTGCCCCGTCCCCCTGGTAAAACCAGGTCAAATAAGGCAACACATTCATACCGAACGGGATATAACCAAAAAGTGGTGCTGCAGGCAATTTTCCCATCTGGTAGGCCGGAGAACAATGGGCCGCGTCAATGGTTCCCATTCTGACCCCGTCATTGACCTCAAGCGCTCCCATAAGCACGCCGGCGGCATAACTTTTGATGACAAGCCGGCCCCCGCTCATCTCTCCCACATTTTTGGCAAACTGATCAGCGGTTTTCTGCAAAATAGTTCCCTTGGGCCAGGAAGATGCCATTTTCCAGGTAATCGTGTCTGCAGCAAGAACCGATGTGTTCAAGCCGACAACTACCGGCAAAGCCAGCATACTGATGATAAACCATTTCAATGCCTTCATACATTTTCTCCTTTTTCTTCTCATTGTTATGCTGTCATGGGAACCTGGATTGTTCCCCACCCACAAAACTGGTAATACCACAGATACCAATCACTATTTTATTTGTCAAGCCATAAATTCTTGACGTAGCTTTTTTCTAACTATATAATAATTTTATGAACAATATCTATATTATTCAGCTTGGTTTTACCAGGAATATACTATGACAACACCTATGTATCAGCGCGTTACAACAAAAACCGTTTCCGAAGAAATTGTCGAGCAGATAAAAACACTGATTAAAGAAAGCAAAATTGAACCCGGAGAACAACTGCCGCCTGAGCGCAAATTTGCGGAAATGCTCGGTGTCGGGCGCCCCACATTGAGAGAGGCGTTGAACCATCTGGAAGCCAGAGGGTTTCTGGAGATTCGAAAACGCCAGGGTGTGTTTGTGAAAAACATCAGCACGCCTTTGGTGTCAGATACCATCCATCAGATCTTTCGTGAAGACAAAGGGATGCTTCCTTATCTATATGAAGTCAGAAAAGATATCGAACTGGCCGGGGCTTATCTGGCTGCCCAGCGCCGCACGGATGAGGACCTTGCCCTCATTGAGTTCTCCATCCGCAAAATGGAAACAGACATAGTAGCAGGCAGCATTACCATATCAGATGATATCGGGTTCCATATAGCAATTGCACGATCCACCCACAATTTTCTCCGGGTGCATATCTTAAAACACCTGTTTGACATTTCAGGGGAATTTCTCGACAGTGTTTTAAAAGAACTGGCAAAAGAAACCTCCAATTTACCCTCGGTTGTCCACCAGCACCGGCGGGTTCTGGAGGCAATCAAGACAAAAAATGCCCACAAGGCACATGATGAAATGCAGAAACACTTAAGCTGGGTACAGGTGCAATGGCGGAGTATTTTGAATGCTGAAAAGTAAAACTTGCCGCCCTGCAAGTTCTCCTAATATGCAGGCCGCAGTTTCTTGATCTTCTCCTTAGTTCTACATCTTGTCCCTATAATTTGTTGATAATTTGTTGTTTTTTTATTTTAAAGATTGATTTTACGCAAAATTGTATTAAAGTGGCTATATATTATTTGGCTGATTGTTCCTTGTTGCTTTCTCTACATTCCTGCTCGACAGGGAATACACTTACCGGAATCTCGCAGGGATTCCATAGGTAAATTCAATAACAACCCTCAAGAAAGGAGCACCCATGGAAGTAAAAGACTATTGCAAAGCTATGCTGGCCGAAGTTAACAGCTGGAAAAAAAAGCTTGATGCAATGAAAAAAGTGGCCGACTCTTACAGCACCGAAGAAAAAGAAAAGGTACTTCCTCTCATTGGACAGTTGGAGCAGGAAGTGACCACAGCCCAGATGAGAGTGGATCAGCTGGAAAAGGAATGTCCCTCTGACTGGTCACCCATGAAAAATGATCTTGACGACCTTTTTGGGACCGTCGGCAGCAAGGTAAACCGTGCCTGGAAGGATCTTGAAGCCGGAAACGTAGGCGGTTAATTAAACCGATACAGTTTGATTTTGTCTATTTAAAAGGCTTTGCGCTTCTGCGCAAAGCCTTTTTTTATTAGATATCTCTTCTTGCGGACTCCAGCCAAGATGACAAAATGTATTGTTTGATACTGTCCTGGTAGACATCATCCCGCAGCAGGCAGCAGCACAAGCGTGTGTGCTGCTGCCGCCGATATCCGTTCCATGGTGAAAAGATCCTGCCGAAACTGTCCGTTCATGTACATTTGTGCCTGGGAGCAGTAAAACGGAGAGGCGGGAATGCCTGAACTGCCGGTGGGAATGATGACCTTGCTGTTATCCCAGTCTGACAGATCGTAGATATGGCGCTGGGAGGCCCCGTGTTTCACGACAAAGGGCGCATTGAATTTATAGGCATAAGGCGATACCGTGTGAAAGGAGCCGGGGGCGGGAAACGGTCCCCGGTTCAGGTCAAACAGGGTATCAAGTATGTTCACGGATCCCAGGGGATGGGACAGTGTCAAAGTGTGGATGCTGCCCCATTGCCATTTTTTCGGGTCGCTGCCCAATTTTTCAGCCAGAGCCGCCACAGCTTCTCCAAAACTCTGACACACAATGTCTGATAAAGATTCTTTCACATCCGGGGTGTGTATATTATCAGCCCAGGCAGAGTCCGGCTTCGGCCAGATATTGTGCATGGCATGCTGGACCGGGTAGGACTCGGACAAAAATTCTTCAACCAGAACCTGGCCCATTTCATCAGCCAGCAAATTCCGGACACAGGTGACATAGACCGTGTCAAATATGGCCGGGGCCGAGGCATCCTGCCGCATCTCCCCGTCCCAGGATGTCAGTATACCCAGAGCTGCCTGTTCCAGGTCGGTGAGTTCGGCAGACAGCGGTGTCAGGCAGGACAGCAGGCCCGGCAGCAGGTCCGCGACCAGCCGGGACTGGTGATCCGTCTGCATGGCCATGAAATCTTCCAGGGACAGGCGGTTTTTGGCTGCCAGCATCTCCCGGATGCGGTCGATGCGGTAGTGCAGGGCATACCAGTGGGAAATATGGTGGGGGTAGTCAACGTCAACTGTCTTGTTGTTGGCTGATGACACCACGCCGTCTGCCGGGTTGAAGGTATAGGGCAGTTCTTCAAAGGGCACAATACCAACCCATTCGTATTCATCGGTCCATCCCGGGTAAATATCCATGCCGTTGCCGTTTTTGCGAACAGGAATGCCTGCACAGGTGTGCAGCCCCACATTGCCGTGGACATCTGCATAGGCGATATTCTGGCTTATAGCCACAAACCCCCGGATCGCCCGCCGGAAATCTTCCCAGTTTTCAGCGCGGTTGAGCTGATACACCGCCCCGATTTCATTACTCATGGCATTGCCTATCCACTTCATGGACACCACCTCCGTGCCCAGGCCCTTGAACCCGCTGATCACCGGACCGTGGCGGGTAAACTGCAGATCCCGGGTGACGGGTTCACCATCCTTGATATGGATGGTCTCCTGTTGGGTTTCAAAGTCGATCCATTCCCCCTGGTACTGGTATTGCCCGGGGTGGGCATCATCGGTTTTTTCCAGGAAAAAGTCCATGTCATCCACCGTCACATTGGTCATGCCCCAGGCAATGTGTGCGTTGTGACCGACGATCACAAAGGGCTGACCAGGCAGCACCACACCGGTGACATGGACCCCGCCTTCTGCATGGTGGAGCATGGGATACCACAGGCCCGGGGCGTTAAGCCCCAGGTGCATGTCATTGGCAAACAACGGCTTGCCGGTTTGGGTGCGCTCCGGGCCGGCCGCCCAGTTATTGGAGCCATGGAATACTGTCACGCCCAGATCTCCCAGGATTTTAGCCGATTGCCGCAATCCCGCATCCCAGCCGCTGGAAACCATGTCATATCCGGGCAGGTGCACCGGGGTTTTCATCATGACCGGGTCCGGAAGCAGTTCCTGGTAAAGCGCATCTCCCACCTGCTGCCGGATTTTGTGGAAAAGGGGTTCAATCCCGTAAGGGCTGGTCAGGTCCCAGGCCATATACCCGATCAGGTTGACCGA
>JAABUB010000056.1 GCA_011389575.1 Desulfotignum sp.
CCTGACTTCCCGGCCTTTCCAGCGCCACGAACCCTGGTTTCCCTGCCGGAAAAATGACTGGGTGATTCTTTCGGACGGTACCCGGGGATGTGTCACCAGCCTGTCCCAGGAAATGGTGGAACTGGTCATGCGGGGAGGGGCCAAAAAGGTGTACCAGACCCCTGATTTTCTGGGCATGTCTCCAATGAACCTGTCCGTGAATTTCCGGCTGAAAATAGGCTTCGGCATATCCTACAATCTTCAGGCACAAGCCACCCATGAGATACTTGAGATCCTGGAAGCCCATATCCAGAACCAGCTGGAAGCAGAAGCATATGCAGACTCTCTGCTGAACCTCAGGGTGGAATTTGCCGAAGCCGGGTCATCCTCACTGGATCTTGTGGTGATTGCAGACTTTGAGGGGAAAATGGCACCCCTTTACAACCGGATCTCCCGGGCCATCCAGCGGTGGTGCACAGATGCCTGTACCCAAAACAACTGGGAAATTCCCTTTCCCCAGCTTACGGTGCACAAGCCGGCAGTGCTGCCTAACAGACAGGGCTCACGGGGTTAAAAACACCACCCCCTGAACAGCGCTTGTTTAAAAATGAAAGGCTTGCTCACTGATTTTTTTGCTGGATATGGCCTGGATCATATCTGTAAGTTTTTCCACATGGTTTTTTTCTTCTTTGATGATTTTTTCCAGCCCGGACAGGGCCTGGGTATCCTGGATAAAGGCCTGGAGAAATTCATAAAACAAAATGGTGTCGTTTTCAAATGTGACAAACGTGTCAAGCATCTCAGAAGCAGACCGTATCTGGGAAAAATCCACATCATCCAGAGACAGTGTTTTGTCCCCCATCATCTCTTTGATCACGTCCGGCAGCATGGTTTCCAGATCCTTGTTTACTGCAGAAGATGTCCAGGTGTCTTTTTGTTTCAAAAACCATTCCCGGTGGACGGTTTCTTCATCTGCCATCCATTGGAGCAGGGATTTCAGGGTGGGGTTGTCAACCTTTTTTTTGGATTCCAGGTAAATGGTTTGGCCGTTTTTTTCCATTTTTGCGGCAATATCCATCAGATCATTGGGTGTAAACATGGGAACACGTTCCTTGTGGTAATGGTTTGGGGCCGGTATCATCGTTAACCCTTACATAATAAATCATTGCGATTATTTTTTAAACCTATTGATTTGTGGTGACAAAATAACTATAAAAACCATGAGTAAAGGAGAAAAACCTCCAACGCAGGATTTTATTTTTTTGGATCGGATCCGGGTGAATAATGTATTTGAAAAACTGGGACAAGCCAAGCACCTGCCACAGCTGCCCCAGGTCATGGTTGCCTTGGTAAAGGCCTGCAACAATGATGATTCCAACACACGGGAATTGACCCGGATTATCTCCACAGATCCTTCCCTGACCGCCAAGCTTCTCCAGATCATGGGATCCCCTTATGTCAACCTGCGCCAGGAGGTTACCACAATCAAAAATGCCGTGGTCTATCTGGGGGTGGACACCATCCGCAACCTGGCCATTTCATCCGCAGCCCTGCATTTTTTCAGCCTTTCCAGAAAACTGCCGGGATTCAACATGGGACAGTTCTGGTATCATTCCTATACCTGTGCACTCATGGCGGAAAACCTGGCAAAAGAACAGGATCTGGGCAATCTGGATGAGTTTTTTCTGGCCGGACTGCTCCATGACATCGGCCGCTTGGCTTTGATGCAGACCTTTCCCCAAGAATATGCCCCTATTTTGAAAACCGGTGCCATGGAAAAAAAAGCAGCCCGGGCTGAAATGGCTGTGTTCCAGACAGATACCCCCCGGGTGAGTGCATGGCTGTTCCGGCAGTGGCAGCTCAACCCTCTGGTTGCCGATGCAGTGTTGTTTCTCCATGAACCCCCTGAAAAAATCCAGGGGGAGCTGGCCCATATCAGGACCATCTATGCGGCCAATCTGTTGTCAGGCCATGAAAATCCGACAGACCTGGCAGATATGGCTGCGCTTACAGGCATTCACCAGGCCCGCGTGGAGCAGATGGTTGCACAGACCCAAAATGATGTCATGGATCTGGCCCGGCATCTGGATATTTCATTGGATGCCAAAGAGCAGCCGGCTGCTGAAAACAAGGTTGCTGCAGCTGTCACAGATGCCTCCCTTGTTTACGGCACCCTGGAAAATCTGGTGAAAGCCCGGGATACGGAATCCATTATGGAAGTAATGGAAAAAGGGTTCAGAATCCTGTTCCAGGTGCCCCGTATATTTTTCTTTTTTCTGGATGAAAAAAAAGACTTGCTGACCGGTGCATGCAGCCGCCAGGATAAAAACCACCAGGTCATCAAGCGGGTGGCCCTGCCCATGTCAAATCAGACCAGCTTGATTGTTAAAAGTGTTAAAAAGGCCGCCCCCCAGACCAGCATAAACCTGCAGGACCGCCTGGCTGTCTCTGATATCCAGATCCTGCGGCTGCTGGAGACCAGGGGGTTTTATGCCCTGCCCATCCGCTCTGCCGGCAGAATGATGGGTGCCATGGTCCTGGGCGGAGATAAGGACCTTTTTCACCAGATTCGTACCAGCCAGGGTATTGTGGATATTTTTTCCCGTCAGACCGGCATCTGTCTGGAAAATATCTGGATGCACGAGGAATATGCCGACCGTGTCAGTGAAAAAAAAATGGAAGCCTTTGCCACCATGACCGACAAGGTTATCCATGAAATCAACAACCCCGTTGCCATCATCAAAAACTACCTGGAAAGCCTGAGTTTGAAACTGCCGGGCAAACATCCCGCCCAAGAGGAATTGTCCGTGGTAAAAGAAGAAATGGGCCGGGTTTCTCTGCTTTTGAACGGGCTGTCCAGTTTTTCAAGCCCCGGGATTTCAGGATTTGAGATGGTGGATGTGAACCAGTTGTGTACCCGGATGATGGAAATAGTCAAAAAATCCATACTCCTTCCCCGGCAGATAGACACTGTTATGCACCTGGATCCCCATCTGCCTCAGATTAAAACAGACCCGAACGGGATCAAGCAGGTGCTCATCAATCTGATAAAAAATAGTGCGGAAGCAATGGGAAAAGGGGGTGAAATAACGATACACACCCGGTTTAGTCCAGATTCAGCCAAGATTCTCATCGGGGAAAAAAAACAGCTTCCCGGCCGCATTGAAATCATGGTTTCCGATAACGGCCCAGGCATTGATCCGGCAATCATGGAAAAAATCTTTGAGCCATATAACACCAGCAAAAAGGGAAAAAGCAATGCCGGCCTGGGCCTTGCCATTGTGTATGGCATTGTCAAGCAGCTTAACGGCAGAATCACCTGTGACAACCGGTTGAAAAAAGGCACCAGGATCACCGTTTTTCTGCCTGTATCCGCAGAGGCTCTCCCATGACAGAAACCTGGGAGAAAAAAACCGGTACCATTCTGGAGCAGGAAGGGCTGATTCATTCCAACGATATTGACAGGGTCCTGGCCATCCAGAAAAATACCGCTGATGATAAGGGTTCTAAAAATCGTCCCTTGTTTGGATCCATCCTCTGTGAGCTCAATCTGCTGACTCCGGTGGAAAATTTTCACGCACTTAAAAAAAACAAAAAACTTATCAGTCTGCAGGAACGGCTGGTGTCCCAAAAGGTGCTGCCAGCCTCCCGGATAGCACAGATCCAGGCCCGGTCCGCTGAAACCGGTATCCCGTTTCTGGGACTTTTGCTGGAAGAAGACCAGGTGCCAAAGCCGGTAATCCAGCAGATGCTCATGGATCTGTTTCACATTCCCTTGCGGTCCATCAGTGATATGGTGTTTTCTGACAAAAAGCGGGAAACACTGTCCAGTATCATACCGGCTGCTGTTGCCGGCCGGCACCAGATTATTCCTTTGGTTCTTAAAAATGAAACCCTTTTATGCGCAATTACAGACCCGGATGGCTTGGGTTTTATTGATGCACTGAACAAACGATTTCCCCAGTACCGGGTTACTCCTGTTTTTGTTTCTTTTTCCGGGTTTTCCTGGTTTTATAAAATTCTTTACCAGAAAAGTTTTGATCACCGGCATGCACAAGAAGATTCAAAGGATCTGCCATTTTTGCAGAATTTTTCTGTGAAAATCAGTGATCCTGTCCGGGAAAAAGACAGAATTGTTCTGCTGTATGAGATGTATGAACAGGCCCGGCAGCAGATGGGCGGGACAGCCCAGCCAGGAAGAAAGACGGCATTTTTACAATTTATCCAGAAACAGTATCAGGTGGTCATTGAAAAATTTCAATGCCGGACGGTTGCGTTTTCTCTGGAAAAACAGGGAGGCCGGATGATGATTTCAGCAATTCCCATAAAACAGGAAACCTGATCATGGCAAACGTCATTACCATTACCAGTGGAAAAGGTGGGGTGGGAAAAACCAGTATCAGCTTGAATCTTTCCCTTTGCCTGGCAGGAGCCGGTCACAGGGTCTGTCTGTTTGATGCTGATCTGGGACTGGCCAATGTCAATGTCCTCACCGGGATTTTTCCGGAGCATGGTCTTGATGCGGTCATCTCCGGTGAAAAACAGCTGGAGGATATCATGATCCGAAATTTTCAGGGCATTGATATCATTCCCGGCAGCTCAGGGGTTGAAAAAATGGCAGATCTCACTGCTGCAGAAGCCCGGCGGCTGATTCAGGCATTTTTGCAGATGGACAGTTATGATTATTTCATTTTTGATACATCAGCGGGCATTTCTTCCCAGGTCATGGCTTTCTGTTGGGCATCTCATCAGATGATCCTGGTGATCACCCCGGAACCCACATCCTTGACTGATGCATATTCTCTGTTAAAGGTGCTTTCCAGAACACCCGCCCGGTCCCTGCCGCCGGTACGGGTGGTGGTCAACCAGGTGAAAGCCGCAGCATCTGCCCGCTCTGCCTATTCCAAGCTCAGGCAGACGGTTAAAAAATTTTTATCCCTGAAAATTACTGCTCTGGGAATTGTGGCCCGTGATGCCAATGTGCCCCTTTCAGTGGTATCCCAGGTTCCTTTTACCATGCTTTTTCCCGGGTCTGCCGCATCCCGCTGTATCCGGTCTCTGGCCATGAAAATAAAGGACGGTGCTGCCGGGGATCTTCCCATGGAAATATTCTGGGATCAGTGCCTGGAACTGATGGAAAGCGGCAGGGAAAAAGAAGCAAAAAAGGTTTCCCGGACAGACCAGGTTGAACAGCGGTTGTCCACCATTGAAACCCGTGTGACACATTTGCTGGAAGAGGTGGCATCCATTAAGCAGCTCCTGCTCGAAAACCTTGCCGGCAGACCATCTGCTCAAAAATCACCGGGCCTGCCGGGCCTGGCCCTGGTGCAGAACCCGAAAAAGGAATACAGGCAAAAAAAAGACCAGCGCCAGGAAAAAGAACCCTGCCGCAAACAAGTTCCGGACCAGCACCAGAAAAAAGAACAGTACCGGAAACAAGTTCCGGTCCAGCACCAGGAGGGCAAACAAGACAGGCATCAGGATCCGGCGCAGCCTGATGTCCCCAAACTGTCCCTGGATTTTGAATCATGGATGGCTGAACAATAAATTAAAAGGAGCGTTCAAACAGATCTGCCATGGCTTTTCTGGCATCGTCAGTCAGGTTCCGGGTACCGGTACCGGAAAAATTTTTATGGGTAATGACCGGGGTGACCTTCTGCCATTCGTTGTTCACCCAGGAAAACCAGTCATTGCGGTCTTGTTCATAAACAAACAAGGGACGGTTGAACAATTTTCCAAGCTCAACCCCCCAGCCGGTTCCGCCTTTGACAGTCTTGTCCGGCAGGATCCATCCCACCACAAAAATCTGGTACCCGTTGTTGACCATGTGGAAAATAGACTGGATAACCTTGCGGATTTTATCTGCCTTGGAAAAGGAGCGTCCCATGCGGGTGGAAACAATATCCATGCTGATATCTCCTTTTTTTAATTCTTCCGGGGTGAGCACCCGGATACCGGCCTGACGATCCGGCTTATGACCTTCAAAGGAGAAATTGACTTCCTTTATGCCATATTGCTCAGCCAGCCTGCCGAATTCTGCTTCCGCGCCCCGATGACCGCCACTGTAAAGCGTAAATTGCGATGCATCATTCATGAACAAACTCCTTAATTTATGGTAATTGTATTAATGGAAAAACATATGGTTGATCTTTTTATCTTACATGATTTTTGGAATCATATAAGAAAAACCGGCAAGAATCAACCAAATGGTTTGTACCATGCCCAATTCTTGAGTTGAAAAAACCAGACTGGATTGGTATACAAAGAACAGGTTGGTATTAATGACACTTTTCTTTACCATGAGGTTATTTCGTGAAATCAAAAGCCCTTGAGGTAAATCTCTCCGATACCCGGGTTGAAGTCTCCATTGATGTGAAATATGAGGTGCTTCTGGAAATATTTGACGGGTATGTGGGAATTTTAAACAGAATGGAGATTTTCCTTAAAGAGCTCTCCCATCCCTATCGAAACTGGGAATTCATCGTCAGTGAAGCCCGGCATTTTTCCCTTCATTATTTTTATCTGTACAAATCTCATGAAAAAGGTGGGGCCGCCCTGGTTCTTTTTTCAGATATTTTTTTGGCAGCCTTTGAAGACAGCCCTGAAAGGCAGGTTCAATCTGTAGCTTCAGATAATCTCATGCTGCTGCTCCACCATATGGCCAAAGAATCAGATGACCGGTTCACAGAATTTTTTGATGTCGTGCAAAAGGTTGTCAACCGGATTTACAAATATGAAGACAAAGCGTTCTTTTTTTTTGTTACATCCTATTACCAACCCGATAAACTGGCCAGGCTGCTGCTGGATCAGACACAGGCCCACAGGTTTTTTGCAGAGAACAACACATTTGCGGGCAGCATCAACCGCCTGCTCATACGGTTTTACAAAACCGCTTTTGCCTATTGGCTGAATCAGGATGATCCTGTCACCTGGATGCAGGAAAATATTGACGAATGGCGCCTCAATTCTGAACTTGAACAGGTGTTTTATCAGATTTCCCATGCCAGGGTAGCCGCCTGGAATCAACACCTGGAAATCCTGTGCAGCAGTCAGGATCTTTTTTCCATTGATCTGACAAAAGAGTTGATCCGGTTGACCGGGTTTCAGGATTTTATCAATATTTTTAAAACCATGGGCCGGCAGATCTTACGCCATTGCACCGATGAAACCTATGGCAGGCACCTGAAGCTGACTTTTTTGTTTTATGCCATCCATGTGCCCGGGCTTTCCATGATCCACAAAGAGTGCCTTCACGATATCAACCAGACCCTGACCTTTCTTATCGGAGATAAGGATTTTAAAAAAGATATCCCCATAGTCAACCAGACCTTTTCTTTGTTCAAGGAACAGAGGGGACGGTACCCGGAAACTGTTCTGGACTGTATTCACAAAATCGGAGAGGCGGTTTACAAAACCGGTAAAGTGGAGTTGATCAACCATTTTATCGACCGGGCCGTGAACCATGGATTTCAGTTCCCCATGATCCAGGGTACGGGAGAAGACTGGCAGATCAAGGGCAATACCGCCCATGTGAAAAATATCCGGGTGTTTTTAAGCCTTATCAGCCAGCAGCCCAAAAAATCCAAACGCCTGCTGTCAGCCCTGATTATTTCTTTGTCCATCGGCGGGGTGTTTATTCGGGATACAGATCTGTTTCCCCGGGATATAACCCGGTTTCTCAATGCTGACATCAAAAAGGTGTACAACCTGGTCAAACAGCTGGCCCGGCTGCTGCCTGCCTTTTTCAATGAAATCGGTGCCGAAGGCCAGCTCCGGGATATCTCCACCCAGCTGGATGAATCATGCTACCGCCGGGACCGGCTCATCCATTTTCTGCGCAAGCAGTGCCATGTGGAAAGTTCCGGCCGTATTGTGGATTTTATCCAGCAGGTGATGATTTTTTGGAAAACAGGGGATAAAAAACCGCTGCAGCCGTTTGTTCCGCCGTCCATCTATGATGAAATCCAGGTTTCCGGGCGGTTTGTGGATGGTCCGGGCAGAATTCTGCGGTACCTGGAAGACAAAAACCTGCCCCATCCCGAAGATTTTCTCATGTATCGCCAAAAAGCCCTGGATATGCTTATCGATGAAGTGGACAAGGTAACAGAACTGGATCGCCGCCGGGTACGACTGGCTCTGCGGTTTTACCGGCTGCTCAATGAAAAATACGGGGTAAATCACCTGGAACTTACATCCTATCTGTCAAACTTCAAAGCCGACTACATGCCGGAACCGCAACGTCTGGCGGCAGCCCTCGAGGAGCCGGATCTGGATACCAAAATCGAATTTCTGCTCAATTATATGGGTGAACTCAAGGAGATCATCCTCAGCGATAAGACCTATGATGCCAATGAAGCCATTTATCATAAGCGGCATTTTGCCGTGGACATTCCTTCCATGTACGGCAGCTACAATGAACCCAAATTTGATGCCCTGGGCCTGACCCTGCGCATTGAAAGCATAGTCAATGTCCTGTTTGAAGATTTGATCAACAGCATTGACCTGCGGTTGATCACCAAACCCACGTTTGTGCGCATTTTTTCCATTCTCACCCTTTTCCGCAAAGCCCTGAGCCTGGATGGCATTGTTTCCAACAAACTGGATATCCAGATGGAATTTTTAAAATATTCGGTGAACATCACCACCTGTTCTTTTACCCAGTATCTGGATATTTTCAAGGGATTTGTCCGTGCTGTGGCCGATGTCATCAACGATTATTTTCATAATATTCATTCCGCCAATCTGCGGCAGATCGAAGCCCGTATCGGCAAAGACAAGATCCAGGAAAAATTTCTGCCCGGCAGGATTTCCGATCAGGAGCACCTGGATGAAAAAATGGCAAAAAAACTGGACCAGCGGGCAGCGGATATTTTTTTCAGGGACCGCATTGCCACCTCCCTTGGCCTCCAGCAGCTGGATGTTTTTTTAAACCGTATTCTGCATACCCTGTTTCGCCAGTCGGAAAAACTGTCCCAGGATGAATTGAGCGTCCTGCTTAATTATGATCCCAAATGTGCGGTCACCCCCATCGGGGATGAGCAGGTCATGAACCAGAACATCATTTTTCTGGGGAACAAAGGCTGGAACCTGGTGCGGCTCAAGCAGATAGGGGTAAATGTACCGGAAGGATTCATCATTACCACCGAGGTGTTCCGGTGTCTGGACCTTATTGATTCCTACAGCCCGGCTGCAGTAAGTTTTAAACAGCTTGTGGCAGCCATGCTTTCCCGTCTGGAAAAGCAGACTGGTTTGTCCTGCGGTGATCCAAGAAAACCGCTTTTGCTTTCGGTGCGCTCCGGCTCTTCCATTTCCCAGCCAGGTATGATGGATTCTTTTTTGAACGTGGGCATAAATGAAGATATTGCCGCCGCCATTGCAAAAAAAACCGGCAATCCGTGGTTTGCCTGGGACAGTTACCGGCGGTTTCTTCAGCAGTACGGCATGACCTTTGGCATACACAGAGATGAATTCGACCAGATCATTGCGGCCCATAAAAACCAGGCAGGCATAGATTTCAAGCGCCATTTTACAGGGTCCCAGATGAAGGCTGTTGCCCTGGCCTATAAGAATCAACTGCTGCTGGCCGGCATTGATATAGTGGAATCTCCCATGGACCAGCTGTTTCTGGCCATCCACAAGGTGTTTTCTTCCTGGAATTCCAACCGGGCCATTGATTACCGCAGAATCATGGGCATTTCAGACGACTGGGGAACAGCTGTTACTGTGCAGTCCATGGTCTTTGGCAACCTGTCCCGGCAGTCCGGATCCGGGGTGGCATTCAGTCACAGTCCCAAACTGCCCGGGGATGCCATCCGGCTGTGGGGAGATTTTACCATTGGAAACCAGGGAGAAGATGTGGTGGCAGGTCTGGTGAGAACCCTCCCCATTTCGGAAATGCAGCGGGAACTGGAAAAGCGGGATACAAAGATCAGCCTGGAAAAAGCCTTTCCCCGGATTTATGACCAGCTCAAAAAGGTTGTTCAGAACCTTATTTATAAACGGGGATGGAATCCCCAGGAAATGGAATTTACCTTTGAAGGACCTGAGCCGGAAGACTTATTTATTCTCCAGGCCCGGGATCTTTCTTTGGGGGACCACAAAAAACAGCCCGAGTTTACAGCTGATGAAACCCTGTTGAGAAAGGCTTTTCTGGGACATGGCACCGGGGTTTCCGGCGGCGCCATGAGCGGTCGTATTGTATTGACCTTAAAGGAAATTGATGCTTTCCGCCGCCAGGACCCGGATGCCCATCTTATTCTTTTGCGCAACGACACCGTGCCTGATGATATTCTGGAAATTGATGCAGCTGACGGCATATTAACCGCAAAAGGGGGGCTGACCTCCCATGCGGCAGTGGTGGCATACAATCTTGGCAAAACCTGCGTGGTGGGATGTGAAAATCTGGTGTGCAGTGAAACCGAAAAAATCTGCCACTTAGGAGACAGAAAAATGAAGGTGGGAGATTATATCAGCATCGATGGAAATAAAGGTTTTGTGTTTAAAGGAGAAATCAACGTCAACCACAATTAAAGTGGAGGTGAATCATGAATACCAGCCAGGGAACAATTCTGGGTATAAACGGTCTGGGCCGTATAGGCAAGCTGACTTTATGGCACCATGCCGGACGCAAATATTTCAAAAAAATTGTCATCAACGTGGGCCGGGAAGTGGGCGCAGGACTGTCGGATATTGTGCATTATCTTGAAAGAGACTCCACCTACGGAAGCCTGGCAGCCTTTTTGAACGGGTTCCAGGCACAGCCGGTTATCACGGAGGTGAACGAGGCAGATTCCAGCCTGCAGGTTAACGGCATCCCGGTAAAAATTTTACGGCAATACCGCAATCCCAAAGATATCCAATGGGCACAGAACAATGTGGATATTGTGGTGGATACAACCGGCCAGTTTCTGGATCCCAATGAGGCAGCAGATAATCCTTCCGGTGCCATCCGGGGCCATCTGGAAGCAGGTGCGGCCAAAGTGATTGCCTCTGCACCTTTTAAATTGAAACAAGGGGCAACCATGCCTGAAGACAGTGTTACCACGGTCATGGGCATCAATGACAAAGACTATGACCCGGTCCGTCATGCCGTGATTTCCAATGCCTCCTGCACCACCACCTGTCTGGCCCATATGATCAAGCCCTTGCTTGATTATTTCGGCATTGACCGGGTATTGTCCGCTTCCATGGCCACAGTGCATGCTGCCACCGGATCCCAGCAGGTCCTGGACCGGCTGCCCAAAACCCAGGCAAAGGATCTGCGTAAAAACCGGTCCATCATGAACAATATCATTCTGACCACTACCGGGGCAGCCAAAACCCTGCAGCTGGTCATTCCGGAGATGGCCACCATCGGGTTCATGGCAGAATCCGTACGGATTCCCACCTCCACCGGTTCTTTGATCATCTTGGTGATGAACTTTCAAGAAGAATTGAACAAAAAACCCATCCGCCGGGATCTCATCAACGAGATTTACCGGAATACCGCCCAAAACAAGGACAGTTACCTGGTTTATTCCGGAAAGCAGAATGTGTCCTGTGATATCATCGGCACCCCCCGGGCAGCAGCGGTAATAGAGGGCCATGAAACCCATACCCGCACCGGCGCCATCAATATCAATCTGGCACATCTGCGGGGTATTGACAAAGAAATTCTGGAAACCATCACGGATCATGTGTGCAGTACCCAGGTTACCCAGGCGGTTATCTACGGGTGGTATGACAATGAAATGGCCAGTTATGTGAATTTGCTTGGAGACCGCACAGTTTCCATTGCCGAATCTTTGGCCTGATCAGACTGGATGCCGCCCCCGGTGGTGTCCTGCGCCAGGCCCGAGATCCTCCGGCTCTGACGGTCCGTTCACAGGACACCAGCGGGGGCTCACTGCTGATCGGCAATGTTAGATATGGGTGAGGCCTGAATCTGCCCTTGAAATTATCTGGATACGTCCTATAATTACTGATTTTATCCATCATGTTTAAGGATTGGTTTCATGGAACCCACACCCCGGCCCTGGAAAGCATGGAAACAGACGTTGCTGCGCATTGTCTGGCACAGTATTCCCTTTGCTGCAGTGGCCCTTGCTGTATTATTTGTCATTTTGCCTCTGGGAAGGAAAATCACGGCGCAAAAAGCTGATCTGGCTGAGCAGCAGGCCGGCCAGATAAAAAAAGAGCAGTCTTTGACCAGGGTGATCACCCTGGAAATGGTTCCTGAAGAGCTTGCAGAAACCATCACCCTGCCCGGGGTGGCCAAACCCTGGAAATCTTTGCAGGTGGTGTCTGAGGTATCAGGAAAGATCATGGAAAAAAACATTGACGACGGCAGTGTTGTAAACCAGAATGATATTCTGGCGGTTATGGACAAACGGGACTACCAGAATGCCTATGATTCCGCCAGGGCATCCTATGAGACGGCCCTGGTGAATCAGAAGCGGTTTGAAGCCCTGTCCAAGCAGCAGTTTATCACCCAGTCACAGGTTGATGATGCCCAGGCCCAGGTCAAGACCACCAGAGCTGCCATGGAAAATGCGAAACTCAACCTGGACCGCAGTACCATCAGATCCCCCATGGACGGCATAGTGGACCGGTCCCATATTGAAGTGGGCAGTTTTCTGGGGGTGGGTGATCCTGTGGCCAAACTTCTCCAGATCCATCAGCTGAAAATTCAGGTGGGCATACCGGAATCTGACGTGCCGTCTGTCAGAAAAATAAAACAGTTTGACATGGTTATCGATGCCCTGGGGGGCAAAACCTATACCGGTCAATACCATTATCTGCAAAAAACCTCTGATGACCTGGCCCGGCTGTACAATCTGGAAATCCGCCTGGATAACCCGGGTTTTGCGATTCTCCCTGATATGTTTGTTCGGGTGCATATAGTTAAAAACAGCGATGCCAGGGGCCTTGGGGTACCCATGTATGCCCTGGTCACCAGGAACAACCAGACAGGGGTGTTTGTGGAAGATCAGGGCCGTGTCAGGTTTGCCCCGGTTGAAACCGGATTCCAGGACGGGTGGAAAATCCAGGTTGTTTCCGGGTTGTCTCCGGGTGAGCACGTAGTGGTGGTGGGACACCGCATCATTGAAGACGATGAACTGGTGCAGGTGGACCAGCGGGTCCGGTCCATGGCGGAGCTGGAACAATGATTGTTTCCGATGCTGCCGTCAAAAACCGGATTTCCGTACTGGTACTGGTGGTGATCATCGCCAGCATCGGCCTTTACTCCTATATGGTGCTGCCCAGGGAAAGCACCCCGGACATCACCATCCCCTATGTGTTTGTGAGGACCGAATACAGAGGTGTGTCAGCGTCGGACATTGAAACTGCGGTTACGATCAAGATTGAAAAAAAACTCAAAGGCCTGGATAAGATCAAAAATATTTCTTCTGTCAGCTCCCAGGGCCTTTCCCAGATCAATATAGAGTTTTTACCGGGCACCGATATTGACGATGTGCTGGTCAAGGTCAAAGACAAGGTGGATGAAGCCAAAAACGATCTGCCCACGGACCTGGAAAATGATCCTATGGTGTATGAGGTCAATTTTTCCGACATGCCCATTGTGGTGTATTCTCTGGCAGGAGACTGCGGTCCCAGACTGCTCAAAAAAATAGCCGATGATTTAAAAGATGATATCGAAGCGGTTCCCGGTGTACTGGAAGTGGAGATAACCGGGGGCCAGAACCGGGAAATCCGGGTGGAAGTGGATACAGACAAACTGGCCTACTACAGAATTCCCATCACCAGCCTGCAGCAGGCAGTGGTTGCTGAAAACCAGAACATCTCAGGCGGGGCCATTACATTAGGGCATGGCCGGTACCAGCTCAAGGTGCCCGGAGAATTTGACAGACCCGAAGAAATCCTGACCCTGGTGGTGGCCACCCACAACGGCCAACCCATCTATCTTAAAGATGTGGCAACGGTGGTGGACGGCATCCAGGAAGAAACCTCCAGATCCCGGCTCAATGGTATGGATGCCATCAATATTTCGGTGAAAAAACGGGTGGGCGAAAACATCATTCTCATTTCAGAGCAAATTGATGCTGTGGTGGCAGCGGCGGAAAAACGGTTCCCCCGAAATACCACCGTGACCAAGCTCATGAACAATGCCAAGGATATCAAGGCCATGGTGGCGGACCTGGAAAACAATATCATCTCCGGTCTCATCCTGGTTGTGGCGGTGCTTTTTGTGGTACTGGGTATCAGAAACGCCCTGCTGGTCGGACTGGCAATTCCGTTTTCCATGTTTTTGTCCTTTGCTGTCCTCAATGCACTGGGCATCACCTTGAATATGGTGGTGCTGTTTTCCCTGACCCTGGCCTTGGGCATGCTGGTGGACAATGCCATTGTGATTGTTGAAAATGTGTTCCGGTACATGCAGCAGGGAGTTCCCAGGGTAGAAGCTGCCATGAAAGCCACCAGCGAGGTGGCCTGGCCTGTTATCGGCTCTACTTTCACCACCCTGGCCGCTTTTTTCCCCATGATTTTCTGGCCCGGCATCATGGGGGAATTCATGTACTATCTGCCGGTCACTCTGATTGTTACCTTGAGTTCTTCTTTGTTTGTGGCCCTGATCATTAACCCTGCCATGTGCGCTTTTTTCATGGGGGAATCCCGGATAAAAGGAAAAAAAGCCCTGAGTCTGGAAGAGATTTCGTCCCGGGGAGAGCAGCCTGTCGTAATTTCGGGCGTGTTTTTAAAAACCTATGCCCGGATTCTGAACAAGGCATTGCACCATAAACTGGCAGTGCTGGCTGCAGCTGTCGTTGTAATGGTGTTTTTGTTCCAGATCTGGATGCTCAAAGTCGGTATTGAAAAACCGGTGGAGTTTTTTCCTGCCATTGATCCCAGATCCGTGTTTGTGAACATTGATGTGCCGGAAGGAGCGGATCTGGAATTCATTGATCAGACGGTCAAACAGGTGGAAGCAGCAGTTGCCGGGGGCAGTGCCGATAACTATCAAAAAGCCATGGCCCTTCAGGTACACGAGACCGCCGGGGGAGAAAAATTCATGGCCCCGTCAGACATCAACAATATTGAGCACATCTATACCCGGGTGGTTCAGAACAGCGGCGGCAGCGCCGTGTTTGACAGCAATCTGCCCAACCATATCGGTGTCCAGTTTCTGGATTTTGAAGACCGGAAAACCTCCACCAAGGCGGATCTGGAAGAAATCCGCAGACGGGTGGCACATATTCCGGGGGTCAGGATCACCGTGGATGAACAAGAGGAAGGTCCCCCCACGGGTGCGCCCATCAATATTGAAATTTCCGGGGAAAACTTTACAATCCTGAGCCGGATAGCGAAGAACATAAAAAAAGTGGTGGAAAGCGTGCCCCATGTGACAGATGTGCGGGACGACTACCAGGGAGGGCTTCCTTCTGTCCAGGTGATGATCGACCGCCAGAAAACCGCTTTGTTCGGCCTGACCACATCCGCCATCGGCACGGCTCTGAAGATTGCTTACAACGGGCTGGATGTTTCCACCTATTATGAAGGGGATGAGGAATATGATATCGTGGTCAGGCTCGCCAAATCAGACCGGCAGGGAGCGGATATTCTGCATAAACTCATGATCCCCGGCCCTTCCGGTGAAATCGTGCCCCTGACCACCCTGGCATCTATCCAGTACAAGGGAGCCCTGGGTGATATTGTCCGGAAAAACCACCAGCGGGTGGTCACGGTCAAGGCCAGCGTGGATGAAACCAAAATCACGGGTGCTGTGGCCAGAATGCAGGTGATGGAATTGCTTGAAACCATGGATCTGCCAGTGGGCTACACGTACAGGTTCACCGGAGAAGACCAGGAACAGCAGGAAGCCCAGGATTTTTTGTCCAAAGCGTTTGTGGTTGCCCTGTTTCTGATTTTTATGATTCTGGTGACCCTGTTCAACTCCGTGGTCCAGCCGGTGATTATCCTGACATCCGTGGTATTGTCTTTGGGCGGGGCGTTCTGGGGCCTGGCCGTGATTTCCTCTCCTTTCGGGGTGATCATGACCGGGGTGGGCATTATTTCCCTGGCCGGGGTGGTGGTGAACAATGCCATCGTGCTTATCGACTATACCAACCGGCTCCGGGCCAAAGGCATGGCCCTGAAAGAGGCGGTCATATCTGCCGGTGCCACCCGCCTGCGGCCGGTGCTGCTTACGGCCGTCACCACCATTCTGGGGCTGTTGCCCATGGTAACGGGCATTTCCTATGATTTTCATGTCATGGCAGTGTCCATGACTTCCGAATCCAGCCAGTGGTGGCGTTCCATGGCCATTGTGGTGATTTTCGGCCTGTTGATCGCCACCATCCTGACCCTGGTGGTGGTGCCCACCTTATATGCGTTGATTGAAACTGCAAAAATATCTACAGCCGGGATTTATGCCCGGGCCCGCCATTTTTTTCTGGGCCCGGGAGATGCAATATCTTCGGATAAAAACAGCTAGAGCATTTCAATGGCACAGGCCATGGCTACCCCGCCGCCGCCGCACAAGGTTGCCAGACCCAGGGTATTGCCCCTTTTTTTCATGGCATGGATCAATGTGACCATGATCCGGGCACCGGTAGCACCCACCGGATGCCCCAGGCCGATGCCGGATCCGTTGATGTTGGTGATCTCCCGGTTAAGCCCCAGTTCTTTTTCACACCCCAGGTACTGGGCGGCAAACGCCTCATTCACCTCCACCAGGTCAAAATCTTTCATGGAAAGCTGTGATTTATCCAGCATATTTTTCACGGCCGGCACCGGAGACATGCCCATGATGGTGGGATGACACGCCCCCATGCCCGAGGCCTTGATCCGGGCCAGGGGAGGTACGCCCAGTTCCTTTGCTTTGTCTGCCGACATGATGATCATGCCGGCGGAACCGTCGTTTATCCCTGAGGCATTGCCCGCTGTGACAGTGCCGGTTTTGGGGATGAATGCCGGAGGCAGGGCTGTGAGTTTTTCCATGGTCATGTCCGGCCGGAAATGCTCATCTTTGTCAAAAATCAGAGGGTCTTTTTTGCGCCGGGGCACCTGGATGGGAACGATCTCTTCGGCAAAGGATCCGTCCTTGGTGGCCCGTTCCGCATTGTTGTGGCTGCGCAGGGCCACCTCATCCATCTGTTCTCTGGTCAATCCCAGATGCTGGGCCACAAATTCAGCTGTATGGCCCATGATATAGGGTTTGCCCATGAAATAGGCCGCCGGGGCCTGTGATGTATCCAGAGGTGTGGTCTCATCAAAGGGAAGCACATGGGAACCGCAGTGCAGGGCATGAATCATGGCATCCACAAACTGGGTATCCTGGAGCCGGCAGCCCCACCTTGCCTTGGGCACGGTATAGGGAACACCGGACATATGCTCCACCCCCCCGGCCAGAATGACATCTGCCATGCCTGCCTGGATCATGGCAGCCCCGGAAAGCACGGCTTCCATGCCGGATATGCACACCCGGTTCACCGTGGCTGCCGGCACACTGTCCGGGATTCCGGCCATGAGGGCCGCCACCCGGGTGGTGTTGAGGGTGTCATGGTGTTCCACACAGGTGCCGTACCGGACATCGTCAATGATACCGGGTTCAATGCCGGCCCGTTTGATGGCTTCTTTCATGGTTACACTGGCAATGGCTGCGCCGTTCATCTCTTTTAATGTGCCCCCGAAGGCCCCGATGGCGGTCCGGCAGGCAGATACGATAACAATGTCTTTCATGGTTGTGTTTCCTCAGTGTTATTATAAAGTTTGAAGGGATCGGACCGGCCGGGGATTACTGGCCAGTCGCATGCAACCATTTGCATTGACCGATGTCCGGCCCCGGTATTGTCCTGCAGGGTATCATGTCCTTTGTTACCCCATGTGTGTTGCTTTATGGGTGATACGGCATATAGATGGTGCATGATATCATGACCCAAAAGATGCTTCGGCCATGTCCAGGGCACTGGTGTCACCGGTCTGAATCACCGCCATTTTGGCCTGGGCCACCGGCAGCATGGTGTTGATGAAAAACCGTGCCCCTGTGACCTGGCCCTGGTAAAATGCCAGATCCTTTTTTTGGGGGTTTTCCGCCAGTTTTCGGGCGGCTGTCACTGCCCGCCAGAGCAGCATCCAGCCCATGAGGGTGTCTCCGGTAACATCCAGAAACGGATGGGCATGGGCAAACGCGGTCACCATGTTTTTCGATCCCAGGTCAGCACCCAGTTTTCCTGCGGTTTCCTTCAAATGGTTGAGGGTGGTTTCTAAAATATCTGCCACAGAGACCAGACTTGCATCTTTTTTTGCTGCGGCAATGGTCTTTTGCACCTCAGCCACAAGGTCCATGAAGGCCTGGCCATGGTTGAGGCCCAGCTTTCTGCCCAGAAGGTCCATGGCCTGGATGCCGTTGGTGCCTTCATAGATATGGGTGATCTTGCAGTCCCGCAGCAGCTGTTCCTGGGGATACTCTTTGGTAAAGCCGTATCCGCCGAACACCTGGACCCCCATGGAGCACATGTCAAAGGCCCGGTCCGTGATATAGCCTTTGGCCACCGGGATGAGCACATCAATAAGCCCCTGGTATGCGGCCTTCTCAGCCTCACTTTTGCTGACCGTTACCATGTCTTCCAGAAATCCCGTATAAAACAGCAGGCTGCGCATCCCTTCTGAAAAGGTTTTCATGGTGAGCAGGATACGCCGGATGTCCGGGTGCTGGATGATGGGAACCCCGGCAGAACCTTTGGGTGCTGTCAGGGCTGGGCCCTGGATGCGCGCTTTGGCATAGTTCAATGCATTGAGATAAGAGGCCCCGGCACAGGCAAACCCCTGCATGCCCACATGCAGCCGGGCTTCGTTCATCATCACGAACATGGCCCGCATGCCCTTGTTTTCCTCCCCCAGAAGGGTCCCCCTGCACGATCCTTTGCCCCCCAGCGTCATGGAACAGGTGGGGCTGGCGTGAATGCCCATTTTTTCTTCAATGCCGGTACACACCACGTCATTGAAATCTCCTGTGCTGCCGTCATCATTCACCCGGTATTTGGGCACCAGAAACAAAGAAATCCCTGCTGTGCCTGCCGGGGCCCCTTCAATTCTGGCCAGTACCGGATGGATGATGTTTTCCACCAGATCGTTTTCTCCGGAGGATATGAAAATCTTGCTGCCGGAAATGCTGTAGGTGCCGTCATCATTTTTCACCGCCCGGGTGGTCAGCGCCCCCACATCAGATCCGGCTTCCGGTTCGGTGAGGAGCATGGATCCGCCCCATTTGCCGGTGTACATGTTTTTCAGATACAAATTTTTCTGCTTGTCGGTGCCGAACCGCTCCACCAGCTTGCCTGCTCCGTGGATCAGTATATTGTGAAGCATGAAAGGAAAGTTGGCACCGTTAAAAAAATTGTTGGCTGCCAGGGCCACGGTGGCAGGCATGCCCTGCCCGCCCCAGTTCGGATCATCACACATGGCGATCCATTCACCCTTTCTGAACAGGTCATAGGCCCGGTGAAACGCTTTGGGTACCATTACCCTGCCGCTGTCAAAGGTGCAGCCCTCTTCATCTGCTTCCCGCATACAAGGCAGCAGTTCTTTAAGTGCCAGGTTCCGTGCTTCAGATACGATCAGATCAATGGTTTTTTTGTTGAATTCCTTAAATTTCTCATGCCGGTCCAATTGTTTTACATCGAGCTGTTCGTGGAGGACAAAATCCACATCCCGGCGGTCTGCAACCGTCTGTGCCATATGTATTCCTTTCCTTATTTGGTATAGTCGTAGAATCCTTTGCCGCTTTTGCGGCCCAGGTACCCGGCCCGCACCATTTTCCGCAGCAGGGGCGCCGGCCGGTATTTGTCTTCACCGATTTCCCGGTGAAATCCCTCCAGCACAAACAGGATGGTGTCCAGGCCCACCATGTCGGCCAGGGCCAGGGGGCCTATGGGGTGGTTGGCGCCCAGCATCATGGATTTGTCAATGTCTTCGGCCGAAGCAACCCCTTCTGCCAGGACAAAGACAGCTTCGTTGATCATGGGGCACAGGATCCGATTAACGGCAAATCCCGGGGCCTCTTTCACCTCAATGGGGGTTTTGCCGATTTTTTCCACAAATTCCCAGGCCATGTTCAGGGTGTCATCGGATGTGGTGAACCCCCGGATCAGTTCCACCAGTTTCATCACCGGTACAGGATTGAAAAAATGCATGCCGATGACCTTTTCCGGCCGCTGGGTTGCGGATGCCATTTCCGTGATGGAAAGACCGGAGGTGTTGGTGGCCACCAGGGTGTCTTTTTTACAGATCTGGTCCAGGTCCTGGAACACCTGTTTTTTGATGTCCATTACCTCGATGATGGCTTCGATCACCAGATCTGCCTCTCCTGCAGCCAGGGTCAGGTCGGTGGTGCCGGTGATCCGGCCAAGAATATCTGCTGCCTCGTCTTTGTCAAGTTTTCCTTTGGAAACGGCCCGGTCCAGATTGGCTTTGATGGTGGACAGTCCGTTTTCCACAAACCGGTCTTCCATGTCCCGGATAAAGACCTGGAAACCGGCCCGGGCAGATACCTGGGCAATGCCTGCACCCATGATGCCTGCTCCCAGAACGCAGATTGTTTTCATTTCCATTGGTATAATAATCCTCCTTCATTTAAGGCGTTTTGGATATGGGACAGAATGAATAAGCCGCTGATCAAAATAGAAAATCAATAAAAAAAAAGCAACAGGTAAATGCCCTGGTACGTTACTGTGAAAAATACACCCGCTCCTGTACAATTGAGAGCAAAAGAATTTATACATTCCTTTTGTCCGGAAAATAAGATACAATCTTCCTGACATGATCCCAAAAAGCGGAGGTGAACCATGAAATGCATCCACGCGGATTATGATGACACAGCACAAAAATATTTTATAGCCAGAAATGCCAAGACCGAAGACTGGCCTGCTGTGTGCCGCAGATTCAATGATGATGTGGAGCGTATCGGCGACATTTCGGATCTGGACGACTATACAGGTGTCTATGTTTGTAATGACGATGGTGGCAAAAAGGTTTTTTACCTGGTCCGGGAAGATAAAGCCCTGTTCCGTATGAAACACCGGCATTTTTTTGATAAAATCGGTCTTACCTGAACTGCCCGGGTCAGCCATTTTCCCAAAGACCGGCATTCTGTTGGCCCTTATGCTCGTAGCCCGTAGGTCTGCATGCTTTAAATGAAAGCCGTTATTCAGGAATTGCCTGTTCCGATTTTTTTAAAAAAGACATGTAATGTCCTGTTTCTTTCTTTTGATAAAGCCCGTTCGGGGCGGTAATGGCAGTCCCAAACCGTAAAAATGGTATTTTCCCTTCTTTTGGTATGGTTTGTGCTCTGAGATGCACAAATCCTTTCCTATACTGCAAAGAGGTGAAAATGAACTGGAAATTCTGGAAAAAATCAAACGGGCCCCGGTTGCCCAAACCCAAAGAATTGCCCTCAGACCTGGGAAAATACTTGGTGGTGAACCTTGCATATGACCCGGACTGGGTCTGGCAGCTCAAGGTGGTGATGGACCTGCCAAAGCAGGGATCTTCTGATTTTCGGATTTTTGACCCTGCCACGGCTGCAATGCAGGGGATACCGGTAAAAGACTATACTTCCCTGGATGGAAAGGATGGTCTTATCCTTTTTGACGGCTGGTACCAAAAAGATTTCCGAAAATTTCAGATGAATGACTATTATCAGGCGATGAAACCCGACCAGGCTGTGTGAATCCCGTGTCATCCGGGTGCTGCAACTGCCAACACAAAATCTTTGTCAACAAAGCCCGGTCCCTGCATGGGATGCGGGGCCTGCTGCGCTTTTTTTTCCGTTTTAGTGCAGGACACGGATCTGGGGTCTGGTTTGCCCTTGGCCCTGACCTGTTTTGACAAAAAGCACCAGCAGGTCATGAAGGACACCCAGACCTCCCATCCCCTCTGTGCTGCCCTCCAGGGGGTTGTGAGTACCAGGGTGAAATGCAGTATTTATTCAATCCGGCCTGCCATCTGCCGGGATTTCAAACGTTCCTGGGAAAAGGGAAGGCCAAACCCTTTGTGTGATCGGGCCAGAGCAGTTTACGGGCTCCAGGTTGTTTCCAAGTATTAAATAAAATTTTTCTTTGGCCTGGTTTATCAAAATATTATGCGGCAAAATTTGGATAGGATATAACTATTGTTCTGTATTTTCATCTTTTTTAAAAACCGTTCATTTTTTCATAACCATTTAATTTTTAAGATGGATATGGAACATATCTTTTTTCAAATCCCCTGTGATCTGCTGGTGTAACCCCCTGAAAAACAAATAAAATGATTGACACGTTCTTGTAATATCTTTACATTGAAAACTTTGGAAATCGGTGTACCCCCTTTCTCCAAAATTCGTGGTGACAGGTTTGTATCCCATGGGTTGACCGCTGCAATATTTTTAGATGAAGGAGAATTTAGCATGTGTCGTTTGTTTGCACTTACCAGCCAGGATCCGGTATCGCCCATGCTGGCTATCAAGGCCCTGGATGTCATGAAAGAAGGCCATGACGGATCAGGTATGGGCCTGTTGCTCCAGGATCTGGGTGGACCTTTCGAGGAAATGAAAGATGCCCCTATCCTGTCGGGTATTTTCAGTGAAGAAGGCATCCGCCGTCTGGATCTTTTCATGATGGATATGGGATTTCTCACCAAGTATAAAATTTCTTTAAAGATACCCAAAAAACCGGTGGAAGGCATTCCCAGAAGAGATCTGTACCTGATCCGGGCCTATGAACTGCCTGAAGACTGGGAGAATATCACCAAAGAAGAGCTGGCTGC
Source organism: Desulfotignum sp. (assembly GCA_011389575.1). GTDB lineage: Bacteria > Desulfobacterota > Desulfobacteria > Desulfobacterales > Desulfobacteraceae > Desulfotignum. Next base: position 22,720 of record JAABUB010000056.1, read on the forward strand.
CCGGCTGTCCGATATCCGGCTGAAAATCCGCGAAATGGGAGAAGAAAAAAATGATATGATGGTATTTTCCTTCTGGCCGGACACCATCATGATCAAGGAAATCGGAGACCCTTTGCATTTGGCCCAGTACCTGGGTCTGGACAGAAAAGAACTCAATGCCCGGGTGATCATGGCCCAGGGACGGCAGAACACCAATTACGCCATTGACCTGTATGCCTGTCATCCCTTTTTCATCAAAGGGTATTGCACCATGACCAATGGGGAGAACACCGCATTTATTCCCATCAAGGATTTTCTCACCTCCCGGGGGATTCCTGCCTATAACGGATACCAGTCCGATTCCGAGGTGTTCGCACATATTCTGCATTATTCTCTGGTGGAACTGGGGCTGGGAATTGACGGATATAAACATGTAATCACCCCTCTGCAGGAAAGCGATCTTGTGCAGCATCCGGATGCCGGGTTTTTGTCGCACCTGAAACGCACCTGCCGGTCCTTGATCATTGACGGCCCCAACTGTGTCATCGGCACCCTGCCGGACCATTCATTGTTCATGGTCCAGGACCGCAAA
>JAABUB010000057.1 GCA_011389575.1 Desulfotignum sp.
CAGACGCCCTTTATGGTGCATCCGGTGTTTTTTGCGGTTTCCTGACATTGAAAACAAAACATGGTGTTGCCTCCTTGGTATTTGTTGCGTTTATATTGCTGTATGTGTCAGCCGGTCATATGAAATTCCGACAGGCTGCCGTTCATTTCAATGACAAGATAGTACAGATGAACAGCCAATTCCTTGATATGGATCAATTTATCCTTTTATTTTTAAAACCGTTTTTTGACATATCTTGGAATCTGTTTTGTTTGCACCATGAAGACCACAGAATGAATCACTGCGCTTCCCACTCAAAACGAACAATATTGCGCTCGTTCCGGTCAACTTCCACGCCGATGAGAAAGATTTTAAAATTTTGCGCCCGGTATTTGTCTGCGTAGCCCTTTTTGTGAATCTGTTCCAGGGCAGCGGCCGGATCTGCAATATTGTCGAGAATCGGCTTGTCGTATTCGTCCACCAGGACCACGGTGCGGAGACCGTATTTTTCCGCGCTGTTTCGAATCAGTTCGCCAAAACAGCCCGGGATATCCTCGGGATCCCGGCAGGTGATTCCCAGAATCTTCTGGTTGCGATACAGGATATCCACGATGCGGCGATCCAGTTCTTCCCGGTTACGCACCACGCCGCCGCCAAAGGAAATCTGGATCACGGGATATTGTTTCTCCCAGTCCAGGTCCCCAACATGTTCATGTGGTTGTTTCCTGTTGTTTCGGATGGATATGTCCATTAGGCAGAACATCCGGATCGACCCGGATTTTTTCCACGATGCCCAGATCACCCAGAATCATATACATGCATGGAATAACCAGCAGCACCATGGTTGTGCTGGCCATCAGGCCAAATGAAGTGCTGATGACCAGAGGAACCAGTATCTGGGCCTGGAGGCTTTTTTCAAACAGCAGGGGCAAAAGGCCGGCAATTGTGGTAAAGGAGGTGAGCAGCACGGCCCGGAATCGGTCCTGGCTGGCCCGGGTTGCAGCCTCATAAATGGATTTGCCCTGTTCTCTGTTGTTTTTTAAAAACAATACCAATAAAATAGAATCATTGACCACTATGCCGCTCAGGGCGATAAATCCCAGCAGGCTGGGCATGGAGATGGGTACCCCCATCAGGCCGTGGCCCCAGATCACACCGATCAGGGAAAAAGGAATGGCTATCATCACGATGAGAGGTTCGGTAAAGGTTTTGAATTGAAAACTTAAAAGAATAAAAATCCCGATAAATCCGATCATCATTGACCGGAACATGGATTTCTGGGTAGTGGTGGTTTCTTCAAGGGATCCTGCTATGGTCAATTGTATATCGGGATATTTGTCCACAAATTGTGTGCGATAGGTGTTGTTGAAACGGGACATCAATTCTTTGGTATTCACCAGGCGGGTGTCCACATCTCCTCTCAGGGTCACTGCCCGCATGCTGTTAAACCGTGCGATTCTGGCCCATTCCCTTTCCATCTCCCAGAAGACCACCGCAGGTAAAGGCACCTGGCTGCCGTCAGGGCGGATCAGATTGAAATTTTCCAGAAGGTGCAGGCTGTTTTTATCCCTGTCTGCCAGCTGGACATCTATTTCATAGGATTCAGACCCCACCTGTATTTCGTCGGCGGTAATCCCCTGGAACGCTGCCCGCAGCTGATGTCCTACCTCGGCGGCATCAAATCCCATGCCATGGGCCCCGGGCTTTATCTGCATGCGCAGCTCAGGCTTTCCCGGCCGCAGATCATCGGCCAGATTTACCACCCCTTCAAACCGGTTGAACCAGGTTTTCAGATCTGTGACCGCCTGATTCAATATATCCAGATCTTTTCCCCGCAGACGGACTTCAATGGGTCGCCCGCCGGGTCCGAATCCGGGTTCGCCCAGGGTCAGGCTGACCACATCGGGCAGGCTGCCGATTTCTTTGCGCCAGGCAGCCAGGTAGGCATCAATCGTGCCGGACCTTTTTTCTGCCGTGAGCAGGTCCACAAAGATGGTGGCCACATGGGGACCGTTTTCAAAGGCCTCGGTATTCAGGTTGTACTGGACATATGCGTTTTTGATCAGATCTTGATTATCAGGCTGTTGGGATGAAAATTGCCGGTTGGTGCGGTCCAGGGCATCCAGGATTTCAGCCACGGTTGTTTCAGTGAAAGAAAGCGGTGTTCCCTGGGGCATCAGCAGCCTTGCCAGGATGATATCTCCCTCTAGTTCAGGAAATCCCTGGAATTTGATTTTTCCCGATGCCACCATGCCCGCGGAAAGGATCAGCAGCCCGACAACAACCGCCACCACAAGGTACCGCCACGTCAAAAGTACAGTGATGGTGCGGCCCAGAACCCGGGTACGCACCCAGTCAAAAAACCGGTCAAATTTCTTGCGGAACCGGTTGGTTTTATCCGGATCAAATTGGTGCATGGCGTGGTTCATATGCCTGGGAAGAATATAGAAAGCCTCAATGAGACTGACGGCCAGCACCAGAATAAGCATCATGGGCACCACTTTGAGCACCCTGCCGATCTGGCCGCTGATAAAGGCCAGCGGCCCCAGAATACAAATGGTGGTAATAAAAGAAGATATAACGCCTGCCCCCACCTCTTTGATACCGTCCACGGCAGCTGCAGCAGGTGATTTGCCCTTTTGCCGGTGGGCCATGATATTTTCCGCAATAACGATGGCATCGTCCATGAGCAAACCTATGGCCAGCAGAAGTCCCACCATGGTGAACATGTTGATGCTCAAACCTAAGTGGGGGACAAGGATAAACGCCCCCAGAAAGGAAACCGGCAGGCCCATGACCACCCACAAGGAAATCCGGATGTTAAAGAACAGCCACATGCAGGCAAACACCAGCAAAAGTCCCTGGATACCGTTTTTTACCAGCATGTTCAGGCGGTCCGTAAGAATGTCTGTTTGATCCTGGGTGATGGTCAGGTTCACCCGGGGATGGCGGTCGCGTTCTTCAGAAATAAAGGCTTTGGCTTTTTCGGCCACCTGGAGGGCATCTTCGGTCTTTGATTTTTCAATGGCCAGCATGGCCTGCCGCTGCCCGTTCATCATGATTTTTTCTTCGGGAAGCGCAAACAGGTTTTCCACCACTGCGATGTCCTTGAGGCGTATTTCTCCGCCTTCCGGGATGGCCATGATCACAAGATTTTCCAAAGAGGCTACGGTGCGGCGCTGGTCCACATAGCGCAGAAGGATTTCTTTTTCCCGGGTTTCCAGTATACCCAGGGGAATATCCTTGCTTTGGGCGGCGATACGTTCAGCCACCCGGGCCGCACTGAGGTTTGTTTTTCGCAAGTCTGCATCAGACAAGGACACCCGCAGCTGGTGATCGGAAAATCCGTGGATGGTCACCAGAGACACCCCGGCTTCCTGGAGCCGGTCTTTGACATCTTCACAATACGCCTTGAGATCCGGCAGTTCCATGGGACCGGACACCAGCACCGACAATACCGGATCGGTTTTGCCCAGCTCCTGTATTACCGGCGGTTCCACTTCCTTTGGAAAATCATCGATGGCATCGATTCCGGTTTCAATGTCCCGGATAAAGGTCTGGATATCGCCGGCAGCACTCATTTCAACCACAATGGCAGCCAGGTTTTCCCTGGCATCGGCCCGGATCTCTTTGACATAATTGATTCCGTCAATGGCGTTTTCTACCCGCTGGCAGATCACCTCTTCTACTTCCCTGGCCGTGGCACCGGGATATCTGATGCGAATCTCCACTTCAGTGGGGGCAAAATCAGGCTGGGTTTCTTTCAGGATATGGGGCAGGCTCAAGGCCCCGGCAATGAGAAACACCAGCATCAGCAGGTTGGCTCCGGTGGGGTGTCTGGCAAAAAAACTGATCATGGTACAATACTCTTTGCCCTGGCCAGACCCAGAATATGCTCTGATAAAGCATCATCTGTGACAGGGTGCACTTTCATGCCGATAATGGCAAACAAGGGATCTGACACCACCACCATTTCTTTTTCAGACAGCCCTGATGCAATTACCACAAATTCAGACTGGGTAAAATCCACAGCCACCTGTTTTTTTTCAAGACGATGGTCTGGTCCCACCACATACACGAAGCTGTCGTGGACAGCGGTCCTTGGCAAGACCACCTGTCCGGGGCGCACCGGAGCAATCAGTTCAACATGACAGAACATGCCGGGCATCAGAGGCGGACGTTTGCCGGGTATGGCGGTTTCATAAGGGTTGTCCACTACAACCATTACCTGAATTTCTCTGGTTCGGGGATCCACAGATTCCAGAAGCCTTTCCATGCGTGCTTTCCATTGCATAGACCAGTCTTTGTTCGGCAGGGTGACAACAACTGTTATGTCGGCAAACAATTGTTTGAAAATATCTGTTTCCATGCCCGGTTGCAGCAGCCCCCTGGTTCTTTCCCCCAACAGGTTGCGCAGCACTTCCATGCGAAACCCTGCATTGATTTCGGTGGCCTCGGTGCCATGGATCTTGAAAAGCGCCTGTCCCGTCCCCACAAACTGGTCGGGTTCGATACTTACATCAGCCAGCCTGCAGTCAAAAGGAGCATGGATCTTTGTTTTGTCCAGATCGATCTGTGCTTGTTTCAGGGCGGCCTGGTGCAGGTCAAGGGCAGCCTGCAGTGCCCTTCGCTGGGAGGGAATCAGGGCCAGGGTGTTTTTGCGTTGCTGCAGGGCCTGTTTCTGGGCCAGAAAGTTTTTTTCTTCTCGGTCCACCGCATCCTGGGATACAGCATTGCGTGCCACCACCTGCTGCTTTCGTTCCAGCATTTTTTGAGACAGGGCCAGGGACTGTGTTTCAATGGCAATAATCTGCCGGGTGTTTGCTTCATTCTGGTCCAGTTCTGCGATTTTTGCCCGGGTTTCTGCAACGGTCGCTTCTAAACGGGCTTTTGCCAGGCGGTATTCAGTAGGGTCTATCTGGACCAGCAGGCTGTCTTTTTTTATCAACTGCCCGGGCTGCAGGTTCGGGTGGGTGGCGGTCACCCGGCCCTTTACTTCAGCCACTGCCTCCCACACCTTTACCGGTTCTGCAATCCCGTATCCTTCCGCCCGGGGCACCAGATCCACCACCGGGGCCGGAATCACCCGCAGGGTCTGGATAGTTTCCGCGGTCTGTTTTTGTGACGGGCCTGGTTTGTGGGTTACAAGATACACGGTTACGGCCACGCCCGCAGCCACCGGCAGCAGTATCAACAGGGCCTTTCCCAGTCTGTAGAGTATCTGTTTCATGATGTTTTCTTTGGCTCCTGTGCGGCGATGCTTCGTTCATATCCCGGCCAGGCGGTTTTTACATGGGCGGCCATGTCAAATTTTGCTTCTGATAAGTTCCAGAGAACCACCGCCGGCATGATTATACCCAGAAAAATGACCGTAGCAGTGGCAGAGACCACATCTTTTCGGATGGAGGAGTCCTGCCGACCGGCTGCAATGATGGTTTAGATCTCTCCGTGGCCATGAAGCAATCAGGGAAATATCCTTCAAGAGATGATTTCCATGAAAAATATTTCCCGGATAAATGATATCGTAACAGCTATTTTTTGGTGTCACCGATCAAAGGCAGTTCTTTTTCCAGGGTAAAATAGACCAGGAATTTGGGTTCCAGGTTTTCATCGGTATATCTGCGGCGTTTGATTTTGCCCACCAGTTCCGGATTTTCTTCTTCTTTGACCTTTTTCAAAAACAGGCGCTTTCCCTTGTATCCGGGTCCGTTTTCAATGAAAAGAAACGAGGCATGGGGATTGGATGTCAGGTTGTGGTGGGTCAGCCGGTCCCGCATGATAAAGGCCAGCTTATCCTCTTCCAGAAAATGGGGCCGGGCATAGATTGCGGCATCCACTTTGCCATCGCTGTCAGCTGTGGCCAGAATGCCGGTGCCTTTGGCATTTTCAAAATAAAATTTCAATTCTTTCATATTCTCTCCTTTTGGTGCGTGTTTGTGCCATATCAACAAGTGCCGTTATTTCAACAATAGTCATGCCGGCTTGAAAGTAAAGGGCTTCATTGGAGACGGTAGCTGACAAAAACAGATTACCCCTCAGAATGGCGGATTACTGGTACACCAAACGGTCACTCAGGCGGCAATCCCGTAGAACCCCCAGAGCATGAACATGACCACCACCATGAAAAGAATGGTCATGCCGGTACCGGCCCGCACATAATCTTTAACCTGGTATCCACCGGGACGCATGATCAGGGCGTTGACCTGGTGGGTGGGCAGTACAAAAGTGTTGGATGCGGCAATGGCCACCAGCATGGCAGCTATCCTGGGATCGGCCTGGCACTGCACCGCCATGTTCATGGCCAGAGGAATCATGAGCACGGTGGCCCCGATGTTGGAAACAAAAAGGGTAAACGCGGATGTCAGGCCGCCTACCAGGAGAAACAGGGTAACCGGGGTCAGAAAATCATGCAGCAGAAGGGTCAGGCCCGAGGCCAGAAACCCGGCAGCCCCGGTTTTTTCAAAGGCAATTCCCAGAGGGATGAGCCCGGCCAGTAAAAATACCGTCATCCAGTCCACGCTCTGATAGGCTTCATCCAGAGTCATCACCCGGGTGAGTACCATGGAGACAGCCCCGGTCAGCAGGGAAATGGACAGCTGGATATTGAAGCCCAGGGCCATGACAAGAGCCAGGGCCAGACAGGCCAGCGCTTTGCCGGCATTTTCCGGATACAGGATCTCTCCTTTCAGGTGCTCGGTAAATGCCAGCAACGGCTTTTTTTTGAGCAGATGAAATTTTTCCCATTCTCCGTGGAGAAGCACGGCATCTCCGGGCTGGATTTTGATTTCAGAAATATTTTCCAGAATAACCTGGTTCTGGCGGTACAGGGCCAAAGGATTCACCCGCAGTTTTTTGCGGAATCCATACGCGTGAAAGGTCTTGCCCACCAGTTCAGACCGGGGCGTGACAATGGCTTCGGTGATGCCGGCATGGTCCATGGACAAGACCCCGGACAACTGGTTGAGTCCCGGCTGCAGAATCCATCCCATGTCCTGTGCCAGGTCCCGGGCATGTTCTTCATTGGCCACGATACCCACCACATCATGGGGTTCAATGACATCAGCCCGGCCGGGTTCGGTGACCCGGTACCGGCCGCTGCGCTTTGAGATGCAGACCACGGTGGCATGGTATTTGGGCCGCAGTTCCAGTTCTTCCAGACGTCGGGTATAAAAATCCGCCGGCACAACCAGTTCAAACACCTGGCTCACCTCCCGGCCATAGGTACATTCCAGGTCATGATTCATCAGGTTGCAGGCATCTTCAGTAGGACCGGATTTTGGCAGTACCCAGCGGCCCAGTACAACAAAATAGACCAGCACCGCCAGCACCAGGGCAATGCCCACCGGGGCCACGGAAAAAAGGGAAAATGCTTCAAAAGGCTTATGGGAGACCAGGTCCGGGTTGGCGGCCCACCAGGAGCTGGCCAGGTCATTGAGCAGAATCAGGGGACTGGATCCCACCAGGGTGAGGCATCCGCCGATGACAGCGGCATAACCCATGGGGATAAGCACCTGGGAAATGGGAATATTCAGCTGCCGGCACATGCGGTTGACAGCCGGTAAAAACAGAGCCGCAGCCCCGATATTCTGCATGAAACTGGAAATAAGGGCCACCGTGCCCGCCACCAGGGTCATCATCCGTTTCCGGCTTTTGCCGGACATTTTTATGATCCAGGCTGCCACCTGGTTCATCACTCCGGTCTTGTCCAGGCCGTGTCCGATAATGATCACCGCAATGATGGACACCACAGCATTGGAACTCAATCCGCTGATGGCCTGGGCCGGGGTCACCAGTCCTGCCAGGGGCAATCCCACCATGACCAGCAGTCCCACCATATCCACCCGCACCAGTTCAGCTGCGAACATGACAATGACACAGACAAGAAATCCGTAAACCGCAAGCATTTGTGGGGTCAAGCCTGCGGGCAGGGCTGAAAGCAGATCAAAAGGCATCTAGTCTTCCATGTCTGTTTCCATGAAATTGAACCAGTACCCGTTGTTGGAGGCAAAATCCAGTTCTATCTGGACCACTTCCACATGGCGCTGTTCAATATCATAAAATTTTTCCAGGATATCCCGGACAGGGCCTTTTTGCGTTTTCTGGATAGCGTCGTGGTAAAACCGGCTGGTTTCTATTTCCAGGGCCAGGGCGGCATTCAATACCCGTTTCAGATCCCCCAGTATCTTTTTGGGAATCTTATCGGCCATTGCCTGGATTTTTTCCAGGTCCCGGGCCGGCAGGGGAATGGCTGTGACCGGTTTTTCCACGGTCAGATCTTTTTGGTCCTTCAGCGTGGTCAGGCTGTGCTCTAAAAATGCCACATGGCTTTGTTCATCATCTGCCAATGCCTTGAAAAGGGACTTTGCCTGGTCGTCGTTAATGTTTTCAACAGCAGAGCGGTAAAGGTCCCGGATTTTTTTTTCATACACCAGTGCAGTGCTGAAAATCTCTTCAGATGTCATTTTTTTCTCCATTTCCTAAGATTCTTTGGGTATGGGTGAATATGGCAAAATTGGTTCGCCTGACAAATCCCACCAGGGTAATGCCCATTTCCCGGGCCAGCAGGATACTCTGGTGGGTGGGAGCGCCCCTGGATGCCAGAATGGGGATTCCCAGCCGCCTGGCCTTGTGCAGAATTTCAGATGATATCCGCCCGGTGCAGGCCAGCATGACCTCGGTGCAGTCTGTTTTTTCCAGCAGCAGGGTGCCCAGCACCTTGTCAACGGCATTGTGCCGGCCGATATCGTCGATAAAAAAATCCGGGAGCCGGCCCCGGATGCTGGCAGCAGCTGAATGCACACCCCCGGTTATGGTATGCAGGTCTGAGCATCGCTGAAGCCAGCCTATTACCTGGATGACATCTTTGCCGTGTATCTGCAATTGGCTGTCAATGGGATGTCGGGATGAAAGCTCCATCATGGAGGTGTACATCACCCCTTTGCCGCATCCAGAGGTATACACCCGTTGCCCTAAAAGTTCCGGATCAATGAGTTTTTTGACCTGGATGTCTGCCCGCCATTTTTTTGTGTCCAGAGAAAAAGATGCGATATCATCTGCTGACGACACAAAGCCGGAGGTGAACAAAAAACCGTATGCATAGGCTTTCAAATGCGAAGGGGTGCACATGAGGGTGGCGATTTCCCGGTCATTGACCAGAAAAGTCAAAGGCACCTCAGCCGCCACATGGGTGTCTTCTTCCATCAGCTTTCCATTTTTGTAACGGGTGATGGTATACGGAAGCATTTCCGCCAGTGGGGTATCATCATGCATCTTGGATCCCTTCGGCACCGGGCCGCTGGTTGTATTACATCAGGATATCTTAATACTTTTTATACCACCGGTTACAAATATTTTAAAGACTTATGCGGATTATTTTGCCCTGTTCTTTTGCCCGAGGGCAGCAGAACAGGGCAACAGGAGAGCAGGTACCGGGAAAGATCAGTCGATCTGGCTGCAGTCAGCTGTTGTCCGGGGATCACAATCCATGGTCAGGGCAGGGGCGGGCATCAGTTCTTTTTTGCAAAAAGGGCAGAAGGCGGTGGCCATATTGTTGTCATCCATAATGGATTCCGGTTTAAAAGACATTTCAAACCGGGTTGCCCCGGGATAGCTGCAATGTTCATGGGTACAGATATATTTTGTTTGCATTTTCGTAACACTCCTTGTTTTAAATTTGGCTTAACATAACACCAATCTAAAAAAAAATCAATTGGTTCTATGAAGATCTTATCGCACATCCGTGTTAGAACAGGGTAAGGATCCTGACAGAAAAAGGTTAATGCATGAAAAATTTTATGGTTCATCCTTTGACCACAGCCAGTGGCAACAGCCTGGCCACCATGTGTGAAATGCCGGCACCATGGACCACTTTCACCACTTCAGATACATCTTTGTATGCTTCAGGCATTTCTTCAGACAAAGTAGACCGGCCTGTGGATCTCACCAGAATGCCTTTTTTCCCCAGCTCCTCCCGGATGGATCTGCCTTTGCCTCTCTTTTTGGCGGCTTTTCGGCTCAGCAGGCGGCCTGCGCCGTGGCAGGTGGACCCGAATGTTTCAGCCATGGCTGTATCAGTGCCGCACAGCACATAGGAAGCCCTGCCCATATCCCCTGGGGTGAGAATGGGCTGGCCCACTTTCTGAAATTTTTCAGGGATGCCGGCTAGTCCCGGTCCCAGAGCCCGGGTAGCCCCTTTGCGCACCACGCAGACCACCTGTTTTTTGCCGTCAACCATATGGGTTTCTTTTTTGGCGATATTGTGGCAGACATCATAGAGTAGATGCATATGCAGGCTGCGGGGGCTGATGGACAGGATTTGCATAAACACCTGCCGTGCCCGGTGCAGCATAATCTGGCGGTTGGCCCAGGCATAATTGGCAGCACATGCCATGGCCCCCAGATATTGCCGCCCTTGTTCAGACTGGATCATGGCACAGGCCAGCTGCCGGTCCGGCAGGTGCAGGCCCATTGCAGCCACACTTTTTTTCATGGCTGCCAGATGGTCGTCACACACCTGGTACCCCAGTCCCCTGGAGCCCGAATGCACCATCACCGTGATCTGTCCCGGAAACAACCCGAAAACCTGTGCAGTATGGGCATCAAAAATCTCATCCACCACCCCGATTTCCAGAAAATGGTTGCCCGACCCCAGAGTTCCCAGCTGGTTTTTTCCCCGTTCCAGGGCCCGGGGACTCAGCAGATCCGGGTCTGTCTGATCCAGACACCCGTGTTCCTCGGTATGTGCAACATCGGAATCTTGACCAAACCCCTGGGCCACGGCCCAGGCACTGCCCTGTTTCAAAACTTTTTTCAGGTCTGCCGCACAAAGACGGACAGTACCGCTGGACCCCACCCCTGAGGGCACTGCCTGGAAAAGCGCATTGGCCAGTTCCGGAAGGTGGGAAAGGATTTCGTTTTTTGTCAAAGCGGTGGTGGCCAGGCGCACCCCGCAGTTGATGTCATATCCCACTCCGCCCGGGGATATGACCCCGGTTTTCCAGTCAAAGGCGGCCACCCCGCCGATGGGAAATCCATATCCCAAGTGAATGTCGGGCATGGCCATGGCTGCCTTGACAATACCGGGCAGGGTGGCCACGTTGGCCACCTGCTGCATACTGCCGTCTTTTTCTATGATTCTGCGCCCGGCCGTACTGGTGTAGATAATTCCCGGAACTCTCATGTCACCGGTTTTGGGAATCCGCCACCTGTATGGATCTATATGTTCAAGCTGCACAGGGTTTTTCCTTTGTGTGTTGGGTGGTTTTCATATGGCGATGATTATATCATTCAAGGACATGTGATTCAGACTGGCTCCGGACGCCTGCGCTGGATATTGAGTTTGCGCATTCTGGATGCAAATGTGGAGCGGTTGAGGCCAGAGGCTCTGGCAGCCCAGGTGACATTCCAGTTGTGTTTTTCCAAAAGTGCATGTACATACGCTTTTTCAAGGCCGGGCCAGGTCATGACAGACAGATCAGCCAGAGAATCGCGGGTGCCCCGGTCATGATTTAAATGACCGGTATTTTCCCGGGTCATGGCCCCGGCCATTCTGATATGTTCCGGCAGGTGGACAGCCTCTATGGTATCATCAGGGGTGGTCACCAGCAGATAGCGAATCAGGTTTTCCAGTTCCCGGACATTGCCCGGCCATGCATAGGCCACCAGGTGCTGCATGGCCCCCGGGGCCATTTTTTTTTCCGGTGTACCGGCTGTCAGAGATTCTTTTGAAAGAAAATGCCTGACCAGAATGGGGATGTCTTCGCGCCGGCTGCGCAGAGGCGGCAGTTCCACCGGCAGTACAGACAGCCGGTAATACAGATCCTGGCGAAAGCGGTTCTCGGCAATCATCTGTTTGATATCCTTGTTGGTGGCAGCCACGATCCTTACATCGATATACCGAACCCTGGTTTCTCCCAGAGGCTTTATTTCATTTTTCTGCAGCACCCTGAGCAGACCGGCCTGTACATTCATGGGCATGTCACCGATTTCATCCAGAAATACCGTGCCTTTGTGGGCTGCTTCAAACAGGCCGGCCTTGTCCCGGGCCGCACCGGTGAAGGCCCCTTTTTTATACCCGAACAACTCACTTTCCAGAAGGGTTTCAGGGATTGCCGAGCAGTTTTGTACCAAAAACGGCATTTTTTTGCGGGGGCTCAATTTATGGATCTGCTCTGCCACCAGTTCCTTTCCTGTGCCGCTTTCTCCGGTGACCAGTACATGAAATTCGGTGCCTGCATAGCTTTTGACCAGATCCATGCTCTGTTTGAATTCCCGGCTCTGGCCGATGATAAAAGGCTCCTGTCTGATGCGGGACAAAGCGGTTTTCAGGTGACGGGCCTTGTTTTTTTCCGTGGAAAACAAAATGGCATTGCTCAGGGCGATGGAGCAGATATCCACCAGGTTCTGTAAATGGGCCAGGTATTCCTTTTCCAGGTTAAGCTGTGTTTTGCCCGGGCTGGTGTCGATGATCTGGACCACACCATAGACTTTCTTGTCGTGTAAAAACAAAGGAAAACACAGGATCTGGCTGCTTTTCACAGGAAAGCTGTTTTCCACCTCCTTGAAATGGCGCCGGTCGCTCCGGGGTTCTGCCACGGTCATCTGCTGGTTTTCCATCACCCATCCCACAATACTGGGCTGGCGGCTATCCAAAACAACCCCCCGGATGTTTTCGCTTTCATCCCCGGCTGCCTCTACACAGACATAGGATTTTTTCTGTCTGATCCAGATGGACCCCCTCCTGACGTTCTGAATTTCCAGCAGGGAATTGAGAAATTTTTTCTGGAGAGCCTGGGGATCCAGTTCCTTGAAGAGCGCATAATCAGTTGGCTGCATAGATTCTCCTGACAATAACGATATATAACTATTTAAATTAAATAATAATAATGGGTGTTAAATAAAACCATCGGCCATTGGTGTTGTATTTATAATAAAAAAATATATCGAATAATATCAATAATATCAAATAATATTTCCAGGGTTTGGCATAAATAATGAATTGATCAGGTTTAAACAATACCCCATTACCGGTATGATCCGGAAGCAAAGGAGCTGCTATGGAAAAAAAAATGTTGGAAAAAAAAATTCGGATTGACCGCCTTGATATCGCCAAACTCACCTGTCCGGACTGCAAACGCAAAAAGATGCTGCAGATGTCGGGGCATAAATTTACCAGAAAGCACATCAGGTTCACATACCGCTGCCCCTGCGGATACAGCGGTTCCGCTGTCCTGGAAAAACGGTCTGATACCCATCCGGACATGGGTCTGGCAGGCACATTTATCTGCTCGGACACCACCCGGGCTTCCGGAAGGATGACCATTAAAAGACTGAACAGCCAGGGGATTGCCTTTAAAACCAATATTGAACAGAAAATCAAGCCGGGTCTGATCCTGAATCTGGAATTTGTACTGGATGATGCCAAACAGTCCATTGTCAAAAAAACTGTCAAGGTACTGGTCCGAAACGGCAAATACCTCAGTGCAAAATTTACATCCGGAGAACATTATGACAACCTGGGCCCGTACCTGTTTTTCAATAAATTGTATGTATGACCAAAGCGGTCATCACATAAGGGAATAAGGGTCCACATCTATGTTGATGGCCGTGTTTTTGATCTTGCGGATATCCGGATGCTGCTGCATGGTGCGGACCAGGAGGCTGATCCGGTTAAAAGAGGTTCCTTTGATCAGCAGTTGCCACCGGAATCTGGATGAAATCCGCTGGATGGGCGCTTCAATGGGGCCCAGAATCTCCACTTCAGATGGCGTATCCTTGTCGCTGCAACCTGTCAGAAATGCCAGCATGTCCGCCACCTGGCGGGCATGCTGTGCGGTTTTGTCCTTGTCTTTGCCGGAAATTTTTACCTGGATGAGGCGGGAAAAGGGCGGGTATTTCAGCGCTTTTCTAAAAGGGATTTCATGGTTGAAAAATTCTATATAATCCTGGCGCCTCGATGATTCAATGGTAAAATGATCCGGCGTATAAGTTTGCATGATAACCGTTCCCGGTGCATCTCCCCTGCCGGCACGGCCGGCCACCTGGGCCAGCAGCTGAAACGTACGTTCTCCCGCTCTGAAATCCGGCAGGTTCATGGATAAATCTGCACAGATCACCCCCACCAGGGTAATGGCGGGAAAATCATGGCCTTTTGCCAGCATCTGGGTTCCCACGATAATATCCACGGTTCTGTTGCGAATGCTTTTCAACAGGGAAAGAGCACTGCCTTTTTTTGTGGTGGTATCCTGGTCCATGCGCGCCAGCCTGGCATCGGGAAACATGGTTTTGAGCATGGTTTCAATTTTTTCTGTACCAAAGCCGAAATTGCGAATCTTTTTTTTCCCACAGGCCGGACAGGCAGTGTTTTCCGGGAGGCAGAATCCACATAAGTGGCATTTGTAAAGGTTTTGCCCCAGATGGAAGGTCATGGTCACATCGCAGTACCGGCAGTGCAATGGTTTGTCACAGGCGTTGCAGGCCGGAAACGAGGCAAATCCCCGGCGGTTCAAAAAAATCAATGCCTGGTTTCCTTTTTCCAGACAGCTCCGGATGGCCCTGGCCAGTTCCGGGGTGATAATTCTTTCCACAGCTCTGGCTTCCTTGTATTTTCGCAAGTCCACCAGGGTGATCTTCGGCAAGGGGCTGTTGTTCACCCGATGGTGAAGGGAAAGCTGCTGAAACCGGCCGGAGCGCACATTGTGAAAGGTCTGCACCGAGGGGGTGGCCGATCCCAGCACCACCGGACAGTTGGCCATTCTGGCCCGAACCACTGCCACATCCCGGGCATTGTACCGCAGCCCTGTCTCCTGTTTATAGGACCCGTCATGCTCCTCATCCACGATGATGATGCCGGGCTTTTCAACAGGGGCGAACACGGCGGACCGGGCACCGATGACAATGGAAATCCTGCCCGTTACGATCCTGCGCCACTGGTCCAGGCGTTCCCCATGGGTAAGCATGGAATGGATCACAGCGATCTTTTCTCCGAATCTTGCCCGGAACCGCCGTTCGGTCTGGGATATCAGCGCGATTTCCGGTACCAGCACAATAGCGGATCTGCCCTGGCTTACCGCGTCGGCTGCCAGGCGCATATACACCTCGGTCTTGCCGGAACTGGTGACCCCGGACAAAAGGTACGGCACAAACCCTTTTTCCCGGTTTGTGCGCACCGTGTCCACCACCTGTGCCTGTTCAGATGTCAGTTCCGGGGGGGTGTCCGGCTCCACAGGATCTCCCAGGGGGTCTCTGAATACCCGGCGCAGGGTGATGGTCACCAGTTTGTCCGCTTCCAGGAACTTAAGCAGGTTCGGGGCGGTGGGTACCCGGCTTTTTAGGGCACTCAGGGAGATCTCTTTTTTTCGGGCCACAATGGACAGGATCTGCAGCCGTTTTTGGGATAATTTTTTGTCGGGATCAGGAGCAAAGGGGCCGGGACTGATGAATTTTTCCCTGCGCACGGAAGCAACCTCTTTTTTCAACACCGCAAAAACAGATATCAGGCCCCGGCTTTCCATCTTCCGGATCACGGACCGTACCGATACAGTGTTGACTGCCTGGATCACCTGGTTGCGGCCGGCCCCCTGTTTTTTGTCGGTCATATCAATGATTTTTGCCTCTATGGGATTTAAAATGCCGGTATCCAGTGCTGTTTTTCCTTCTTTGGTTGCAAACAGACAGGCCACATCCCGACGGTCCAGGCCGGCAGGCAAAGCCGCCTTTATGGTATCTCCCAAAGGATGGATATAATAATGGGATACCCATTTGAAAAAGGCAATTTCGTTTTCCGGAAACAAAGGATGGTCATCCAGGACATCCAGAATTTTTTTGGCAGTATACCCGCCGCTGTCATGTCTGCCGGACAGGATATACCCGGTGACCCTGCGCCGGCCAAAGGGCACCAGTACGCGCATACCCGGCATACAGCTGTCTGCCAGAAAATCGGGCACCGCATATACAAAGCTCTGGTTCACCGGCAGGGTGACGGCAACATCCATGTAGGGCCATTTGGTCATGGGCCTAATTGTGCACAAAAAAACAATTATTGCAATATCAGAACTAATGGTCTTGACGGAATACCCGGATTCTAATAATTATGACAGGATTTATTTTCCGGGTATAAACCAATAAAATAAAGGAGAGGTCATGACCGTTTTTGTGGGGGACCACCCCCTTATCAAACACAAACTGGGACTCATGCGCCAGAAAGATATCAGCACCAAGGATTTCAGGGAATTGTCATCCGAGGTTGCCAGGCTGTTGACCTATGAAGCCACCAAAAATCTTGGCACGGAAAAAAAAGTGGTGGAAGGCTGGGCCGGCAAAGTGGAAATCGAAAAAATAAAAGGCAAGAAGATTACCATTGTACCCATTCTCAGGGCGGGACTCGGCATGATGGACGGGGTTCTGGACATGATTCCCTCTGCCAGGGTGAGCGTGGTGGGGTTCTACAGGGATGAAAAAACCCTCACACCGGTGCAGTATTATGTGAAAACAGCCTCTGCCATGGAAGAGCGTATGGCCCTGATCGTGGATCCCATGCTGGCCACCGGCGGAACCCTCATTGCCACCATTGACCTGATCAAGCAGGCCGGGTGTAAAAAAATTAAGGGGCTGTTCCTGGTGGCAGCTCCGGAAGGCCTTGCCAGGCTGAAGGAAAAACACCCGGATGTGGAGGTCTATACCGCCAGTGTGGATGAGCGGCTCAATGATGTCGGCTATATCCTGCCGGGCCTGGGTGATGCAGGAGACAAAATCTTCGGCACCAAATAAAAAAGCGGTAAAACAACCAGAACAATCCGAACAACACCCAAAGCCCTGTCGGGCACAACAAAAAAATAAATAATCCGGACGCCTGCCCGGTTATTTCATAAGCATGTTGCAAAATTAACCATTAACCATTAACCATTATCAATTATCAATTAACCATATTTCAATAGAAAGAGAGAAAATACCTATGTCTGTATCCGATCCTTCATCCACAGAATATCATTTTCAGGTGAAAGACTGTTTTTTAGGTGCCCAGATGCTGTTTGTGGCCTTCGGAGCACTGGTCCTGGTGCCGCTGCTCACCGGGCTGGATCCCAATGTGGCTCTTTTTACCGCAGGTCTGGGAACCATTGTGTTCCAGGTTATCACCCGGGGCAAGGTGCCGGTATTTCTGGCATCTTCCTTTGCCTTTATTGCACCCATTATATACGGTGTACAGACCTGGGGCATTCCCGGCACCATGTGCGGCCTGGCTGCAGCCGGGGTCCTGTATATTATTTTAAGCCTGCTGGTGCGGTGGCGGGGCGGGGATGTGATCCGCCAGGTTCTGCCACCGGTGGTCACCGGTCCGGTCATCATGGTCATCGGGTTGATCCTGGCCCCGGTGGCCGTGCACATGGCCATGGGTAAAACCGGAGACGGCGCAGCTGTGCTGTTCCCCCAGACCCAGGCCATGATCGTGGGCCTGGCTGCGCTGGCCACCACCATCCTGGTGTCCATTCTGGGCAAAGGCCTGCTGCGGCTGATACCCATCCTCTGCGGCATCGGGGTGGGGTATGTACTGTCTTTGTTTTTCGGGTTTGTGGATTTTTCTCCTTTGTTTACCGCTGCCTGGTTTTCCGTGCCCGCCTTTGTGCTGCCGGAATGGAACCTGTCCGCTATATTTTATATTGTTCCCATTGCCATTGCCCCGGCCATTGAACATTTCGGGGATGTTGTGGCAGTGTCAGGGGTCACGGGAAAAGATTATCTCAAGGATCCGGGCATTAAAAACACCATGCTTGGCGATGGTGTGGCCACCAGCATTGCCTCTTTTCTGGGGGGACCGCCCAATACAACCTATTCAGAGGTCACCGGTGCCGTGGCCCTGACAAAGGTATTCAACCCGGCCGTCATGACATGGGCTGCCATCGCAGCCATGCTCCTGGCATTTGTGGGCAAGCTGGGGGCATTGCTCCAGACCATCCCCACACCGGTCATGGGCGGTATCATGCTCCTGCTATTCGGTGCCATCATGGTGGTGGGCCTCAATACCCTGGTTCGTTCCGGAGATGATCTCATGGAAGCCAGAAACCTTGCCATTGTTGCCTTGATTCTGATTTTCGGCATCGGCGGCATGAGCTTTTCCGCAGGCCAGTTCCAGCTCCAGGGCATCGGCCTGGCAGGTATTCTCGGGGTGTTCCTCAACCTGGTCCTGCCCAGATCCCGACCTGAAAGATAAACAGGGGGACCCGCAAACCCAAACCCTCACGGGGTCAGGCTTGGCTTATTTCGACCCTATGCAATAAGCCAACCCCAGCCCCTTCATGACCCCAGCCCCCTCACCCCCGGGGTGGAACCCAACTCCTGACAATCCGTTCTACGTAAAGAGTTTGAAAAGGGCCTGGGTGCCGTCATTTTCACAGCCTTTTTTTGCAAGTCTGTGGTAGAGTTTTTTTGCCAGATCCAGGCCGGGTGTTTCAAGGTCCAGGGACCGGGCCGAATCAGCTGCAATGGTCATGTCCTTGATAAAATGCTTGACATAGAATCCCGGGGCAAAATCCTGGTTGATCATCCTGGGGCCCAGGTTGTTGAGAGACCAGGACCCGGCAGCGCCCTGGCCGATACTTGCCAGCACGGTTTCAGGATCCAGCCCGGCCCGCTTTGCATAGGCCAAAGCTTCGCACACCCCAACCATGCCGGCGGCAATGGCGATCTGGTTGGCCATTTTGGTGTGCTGGCCTGATCCGGCCGGACCCTGGTATACAATATTTTTGCCCATGATTTCCAGCAGGGAAAGAACTGTTTTGAAAACAGGTTCATCTCCGCCCACCATGATGGACAAGGTGGCATTGCGGGCCCCCGAATCACCGCCTGACACCGGCGCATCCAGCATATGGATATTTTTTTTCTGTCCTTCTTTGTAAAGGGTCCGGGCCAGGGCAGGCTCTGATGTGGTCATGTCAATGGCCAGGGTGCCGGCAGCCGCATTTTCCAGAATGCCGTCCGGCCCCAGATAAATTTGTTCCACATCAGCCGGATATCCCACAATGGAGATGACAACATCGGATTGTGCTGCCAGATTCGCTGCAGACGCTGCCCATGCCGCACCTTTGGCCAGCAGCTCTTCTGCCTTTGACCGGGTCCGGGTGTACACACATAAGTTATAGCCTTTTTCCAGGATATGGCCGGCCATGCTGTGGCCCATGACCCCTGAACCGATGAATCCGATGCGCGTTTTTCGGGGTGTGATGTTTGGTATATTTTTCATAAAAAAAGTTCCTGTATCCCATGGTTTGGAAATATATCCGGCATCTATGTAAGCCTGTATTCACTTTACCAGGGTTTCCCGGGTAAGGCAATACAGCAACGCAATGCAAACCAGGCACAGACTGCACAATCCGAATGCCAGGTGAAAGGCGGGCAGGGTCAAAGATGCACCAGGGAAAAACCGCGCCATCACATGGCCCATGCCCTGGAGAAATACCGCCACCCCGGCCATGGTGAAAAAGTTGATCCCGGTCATGGCCATGCCGGCGTTGGACCGGGGCACCTGTTCCTTGATATGGGCGTACATGACTTGGCCCGACCCTGAAGCCAGGCCGAAGGAAAAAAATACCAGATATATCACCCACACACCGGTATCCGGGGAAAGCCGGTTCATGCCCAGCAGCAGCCCCGTCATGCAGAAGATGCCGGGAATGATGATCTTTTTCCGGGATACCACCAGGGAATCAGACAGCCAACCGCACAAGGGACATCCCAGGATCAGGCCGATGCTCATCAAAAAAAGGATGTTGCCGGCCGTGACCGGGGATAATTCCAGTACATGGATAAGAAACGGTCCTGCCCACAGGGCCTGAACAGCGGCATAGATCCCGTACCGGCAGAAGGTGGCCGCTGAGATGATCCAATAGTCTTTTTTATGAAACAATGCCCATGCCCGGCCCAGGGTCTGGGATACACTGGGCCGGATATCCGCCCCGTCTGCCCGCGACGCGGTCCTGTCGTCAGAGTTTCCGGGGCCTGATTTGCCGTCTGCACCGTCTGCATTGTCTGCGGCTGCACCGGCTGTAATGTCACCGGTCCTGCCGGTATCCGCCCCCGGGCGGTCTTTGATCACCGCCAGAAACACCAGGGCCAGGGCAAAAGTAAACCCTGCAATGATAAGAAAGCTGTGCCGCCACCCAACGAGACTGACCATGAGTACCAGGGGGGTGGCTGCGGCAATGTTTCCCACGGTGCCCAGGGACACCACCACAGCGGAAAGCGTGGCAAACTGCCGGGGCTCGAACCAGACAGTGAGCAGCTTCAATGCCCCCATGAAATTACATGCCATGCCGACCCCCAGCAAAACCCGGCCAAAGGTCAGCCAGGCCGGCGTGGTGCCCATGGCAAAGATAATGGCACCGATCACCGATACAAGCGTCAGCGCAGTCATGGCTATCCTGGGCCCCACTGTGTCCAGAAAAATGCCCACCGGGATCTGCATGACGGCAAAGGCATAGAAAAATGCGGCAGATATCCGGCTCAGATCCAGGGCGTTCAATCCCATTTCCTGCATCAGATCCGGGGAGATCACCGCCACCGATGCCCGGTAGAACTGGGACATGGCAAACATGACCGCCGCAAGGATGACAGTGGTGAAAAGCCAGGTGCGTGAATGGTTCATAGGATTTTTATTATATTCATGCGGTTCAGGGATGTAAAGTGAAATATATTCCGCTCCGGCAGGGCGGCAGGCCGAAATGCTTTTTCTGAATCCCAGGCTTCCCGGACGGTTTACAAATCAAAACAGAAGTTGTAAGAACCTGATGAATGATCAACAGATATCACAAGGAAGCAGACACCATGAAGCAGATTGATTTGAGAAGCGACACCGTGACCCGGCCCACGCCACAGATGCTGGAGGCCATGATGACCGCCCCGGTGGGAGATGATGTGTACGGTGAAGACCCCACCGTGAACCAGCTGGAACAGACTGCAGCCCGCATGACCGGCATGGCTGATGCCCTGTTCTGTGCCTCCGGCACCCAGACAAACCTGGTGGCCCTGCTGAGCCACTGCCAGCGGGGGGAGGAATATATCGTGGGCCAGACCGCCCACACATATAAGTATGAAGCCGGCGGCGGGGCAGTCCTGGGCAGCATCCAGCCCCAGCCCCTGGATTTTGGGCCGGACGGCACCCTGGACCTGGCCACAGTGGAACGGTTCATCAAACCGGATGATTTTCATTTTGCCAGAACCCGGCTGTTCTGCCTGGAAAACACCCAGGCCGGCAAGGTGCTGCCCATGGTCTATCTCAGGGAAGCCCGTTCTCTGGCAGACCGCCATGGCCTTGGGTTTCACCTGGACGGTGCCCGGGTGTTCAATGCCGCTGTGAAACTGAAAATCGATATTAAAGAGATCACCACCCTGTTTGATTCCGTATCCTGCTGCCTGTCCAAGGGGCTGGGCACACCGGTAGGATCGGTGCTGTGCGGATCAAAAGATTTCATTGCCCGGGCCAGGCGGTGGCGCAAAATGGTGGGGGGCGGCATGCGCCAGGCAGGCATTCTGGCGGCAGCCGGCTTGTATGCGCTGTCCCACAATATCGACCGGCTGGCAGATGACCATGCCAATGCGGCCCGCATGGCAGAAGGCCTTTCCGGCATCGATGCTATCCACATTGATGAAAAAGCGCTCCAGACCAATATGGTGCTTGCGGACATTGACGCGGACATGCAGGCCCTTGTGAAACACCTGGCAGACCGGGATATCCGCATCAGTCCGGGCAGCCCCGTGCGCCTGGTAACCCACCTTGACATCGATGCAGAGGATATAGACCGGGCCGTGGCAGGGTTCCGCTCCTTTTTCTAAAAATCTGCGGGGCTTGGCTTATTGCTTATTTCGGCCCTTTACAATAAGCCAATAAGCCAAGCCTGACCCCCGCTACCCCCCAAAAAACTGGGGAAAATCCGTGATAATGCCGCTGGCACCGGCCTGGATGTGCATGGCAGCGGTTTTGGGGTCATTGACCGTGAACAGGTTTACTGCAAAGCCCTGTTGAACAAGACGGCGGACAAAATCGGAGTCCACAAGGGCTGCATTGATGTTGTAGACATGGAATGCGCCGGGGTGAAATTTTTGCATGTCTGTGCCGGTTTCTCCCACCAGGGCCTGGACTGCGATATCCGGCCGGAGCAGCCGGATTCGTTCCAGCCAGGCATGGTTGAAAGATGAAATCACCATCCGGGCCGGCGGTATTTTGGTTTCGTTTATTGCTGCCAGGGTGTTGTCCACAGTATAAAGGGGGCTGGGATCAGTGCCGT
>JAABUB010000005.1 GCA_011389575.1 Desulfotignum sp.
CGGAGAGACCATGTTATGATCTCCTTGGGGCACAACCCTGTCTGGATCCCTGAAAAACCAGCAGACATATACCCCGATACCGGCAGCCACCCAGGCTGGTACCATCCATCCTAAATAAAAAAACATCCCTGTAACAAGGATGGCCAATATAATATATTTTATTCCCGGAACCGCTACAGGCAGCACTGCACGCCCCGGCCATTTTGTTTTATCCATCTATTTCCTTCTGCCGCATCTTCAACCTCATATCCTGATTAAATTACCAAAATATTCAACACCCTGTCAATACCAAACTTATGAACCGTACCGGATGTAGGTAGGAGTGAGGATGTTTTCAGAAGATACAAAAAAATCAGAGGAAAAAACTGCAGGACGGGCCATGGCAGCAGCACTGATGTGGTCCATGTCCGGATGTGCCAAACAGGCATGGCCGCGGGTATGCTCCAGGATCAGATCCTGGTAAGCCCTGGCCCCGGACCCGGCAAACAAGGCATCAGGGGATCGGGCCAGGGATATGGCCTGTTCCGGAGCACAGACCTTTTCAGGGGATTTGTGCACCAGCTGTCCATTGTCAAAATGGTATACCGCACAATACACCTGGCTGCGCCGGGCATCAATCATGGCACACACCGGCACACCGGCATGGGCAAACCGAAAACCGATACCATCCAGGCTGGATGCGCCTGCTGCAGGCCGGGACGTGGCAAAGGCCAGCCCCATTACCGTGGATATGCCGATGCGCAGGCCGGTGAAGCTTCCCGGACCCCGAGCTGCCACAAATCCGTCCATTTGTGATAAGGCAAATCCGGCCCGATCCGGGACCACAGCAGTGATCATGGACAACAGCCGCCTGGAATGGGTCAGGCGGCTTTGCCAGAATGCCTCGTACACAAGCTGTGACTGGTGAAAGACAGCCAGGCTGCACCCGGGTTCAGCCGTGCTCAGGGCCAGAATGTTCACGCCTGTTTTGTCTCCTGGTCCGGTATTTCACTCTTCGGGATTTCTTCCAGGGCAATTTCAAGCACCTGGTTCACGTCCCTGACACAGGTGAACTTTAACTTGCTTTTGATGTTTTTGGGAATGTCATACAGATCTTTTTTGTTTTTTTCCGGTATGATCACGTGCTTGATTCCGGCCCGCAGGGCTCCCAGGGCTTTTTCCTTCAATCCGCCGATGGGCAGCACCCGTCCGCGCAAAGAGACCTCTCCTGTCATGCCGACTTTGTTGTTCACCTTGCGGCCGCAAAATGCCGATACCAGTGCGGTGACCATGGCGATGCCGGCGGAGGGGCCGTCCTTGGGAATGGCGCCTGCCGGCACATGGATGTGGATATCATGGTTGTCAAAGGCATCCTTGTCAATACCCAGCCGTTCCTGGTTGGATTTGGTATAGGTAAGGGCAGCCCTGGCGGATTCCTGCATGATTTCGCCGATCTGTCCGGTAACCATGAGTTCGCCTTTACCCGGAAACAAAGACACCTCAATATACAGGGTTTCTCCTCCCACCTCGGTCCAGGCAAGTCCGGTGGCAAGCCCCACCTGACTTTCTTCCTGGTCCAGCTCGGTCAGGTAGTGGGGAGGTCCCAGGTACTGGGTGAGATTCTGCCGGGTGATGGTAAATTTGCCTTTTTTGCCTTCGGCAATTTTTCTGGCAATTTTCCGGCAGATGGTATCCAGTTTGCGTTCCAGCTCCCGCAAACCTGCCTCCAGGGTGTGTTCGGTAACAATGGATTCCATGGCATTGGAACTGATTTTGATGGAACGGCGGATCAAGCCGTTGTCCCGCAGTTTTCTGGGCAAAAGATGGGTCCTGGCAATTTCCATTTTTTCCTGGGGTGTATACCCGGGTATCCGGATCACCTCCATTCTGTCCAGCAGAGCTGAAGGGATGGTGTCGGCAATATTGGCCGTCAATATAAACATCACATTTGACAGGTCAAAGGGAATATTCAGGTAATGATCGGAAAATTCATAGTTCTGTTCCGGGTCCAGGGCTTCCAGCAGAGCGGATGAAGGATCCCCTCTGAAATCATTGCCCAGTTTATCAATCTCATCCAGCATGAACACCGGGTTATTGGTCCCGCACTGGCGCAGTCCCTGGAGTATACGACCGGGCATGGATCCGATATATGTTCTTCTATGGCCCCGGATTTCCGCCTCATCCCGTATGCCGCCCAGAGAGACTCTGTGGAATTTGCGCTTCATGGATTTGGCAATGGCCTGGCCAAGGGAGGTTTTTCCCACACCAGGAGGCCCTACAAAACAGATGATCTGCCCCTTTTTTTTGGGATTGAGCTTGCGTACGCTCAAATATTCCAGAATACGTTCCTTGATCTTTTCCAGACCAAAATGGTTGCGGTCCAGCACATCCCGGGCCCGGACAATGTCAAGCACATCCTTTGTGGAACGGCTCCAGGGCAGTTCCACAATGGTATCCAAGTAGGTTCTGACCACCGAGGCCTCAGAAGAATCCGAATGCATCTGCTCCAGGCGCTTGAGCTGTTTTACAGCCTCTTGCTCCCCTTCCTTTGGCAGTTTACACTTTTTTATTTTGGCTCTGAACTCCTTGAGTTCAGCCAGTTTTTCATCACTTTCCCCCAGTTCCCGGTGGATGGCCTTGACCTGTTCCCGCAGATAATAATCCCGCTGGTTTTTGGAAATTTCATCTTTGACATCGGTCTGGATTTTGGCCTGGACCGTTGACAGGGCCAGCTCTTTTGCCAGCAGATCATTGACTTTTTTGAGCCGCTCAGCTGTCTCTTTGATCTCCAGCAGCTCCTGGGCATCTTCCACCCGCAGATGTAAATTGGAGGCCACAAGATCCGCCAGTTTGCCCGGTGAATCAATATGGGACAAAAGGTCTCCGATATCCCCGGACAATTCCCCTTTCAATGCCAGCAGTTTTTCACTGTTCTCCTTGACATTGCGCATCAATGCTTCAACAGCAATATCCATTTCTTCAGGGTCGTGTTCCTCCAGGATCTCGATTACCACTTTGAAAAAAGAGCGTTTTTTCACATAAGACACAGCCTTTGCCGTGACAATTCCCTGTACAAGTGCCTTGATGCGGCCGTCAGGCAGTTTTATCATCTTCTGGACACGCCCCACAGTCCCAACTTCGTAGACATCTTCTATACCGGGTTTTTCAACCTCCGCATCCTTCTGGGCCGTCAAAAAGATATACCTGTCATAATCCATGCATTCTTCCATGGCTTTGATGGATTTTTCCCGGCCCACAAACAAGGGCAGCAGCATATCCGTAAACACCACAATATCCCTGACCGGCATCATGGGAAGGGATTTGGGTATATTTTCAATATTGCTTTCTTTTTCTATTACTTCAATGAGATCATCAATATCAGCTTCCGCCATTCATACTCCTTTATCATTATTCAACCGGAACCTCTCCATTTTTAATTGATGTTGGGTCATCCGGTTGTAACAATTGTTCAAATCAGGTATTTATATGTGAGACTACAATAAAACAGAATTAAATTTTTACAATATCCAGGCTCAAAAATTTTCTTATTCAAGGAAACATTTACATGACAAACCAGTTTATGTGGACCCTGATACCGGCATTCATTTTGGGTGCCTGTGTGGGCAGTTTTTTAAATGTCTGTATCCACAGGATCCCGCGCAAAAAATCCATTGTATCACCCGGCTCTGCCTGTCCGGCCTGCAACAGGCCCATTCCCTTTTATGCCAATATCCCTTTGGCAGGTTTTTTTGCTTTAAGAGGCCGCTGCCTTTTCTGCCGCTCTGCTATTTCCTGGCGTTATCCGCTGGTGGAAGGCATCACAGGTGTTGCAGGTGCGTTCATCTTTCTGCGCTTTGGACTGACCCTGGAAGCAGGAGTCTGGTTTTTCTTTGTGGCCACCTTGCTGCTGGTATCTTTCATTGATCTGGATTTCCAGATCATTCCGGACTGCATCAGCATCCCCGGGATTTTCCTGTTCAGTGTCCTGGCATATTTTATTCTGGACATGCCGTTATCCGCCATAGGATACGGAATTCTGGCCGGCGGAGGCATCTTGTATGCTGTGGCCCTGGTGTATTATCTGGTACGCAGGCAGGAGGGCATGGGAGGGGGCGACATCAAGCTGCTGGCCATGATCGGGGCTGCCACCGGCTTACCCGGGGTGTTTTTCACCCTTTTTGCCGGATCTGTTCTGGGCACCATTGCCGGCGTCGCCGCAATATTGATCACCCCGAAAAACGGCGAACAGATGAGAATTCCTTTTGGTCCGTTTCTGTCTGCCGGTGCCATACTCTATGTTTTTTACGGAAATTTTCTGATCACCTGGTATTTGTCATAATTTGGATCAAATTTACCGGCTGTAACATACTTCAAGCACCACCTTGCCCATGGTGGTTTTAAACGGCAGCACAAGCACAGGACTGGTGGATGCAATATGGTCAATTGGCTGTTCCGGGCCCTGGCACACCCGGATAAACTTTACCTTTATTTTTTTACCCTGTTCTGCAATTTTGGTGGTCACATGGCCTGCAACCATGTTACAGATCTCGCCTACTGCATCATATATTTCCTCATCGATCCGGGTCATATCCTCCCCGAACATGGCAGACACAATGCCAAGGATGCTGGATTCAGTAAATGAAATGGCAGCAGACCCTTCAAGATCCCCTGTGATCTCCAGCAACCCTGAAATATCTGCCAGCGGTTTTGTATCGGTTTTCAAAAAAGGGGGGTCTGGTTTCACCTTTACAGAAGCTGTGGTGTCAAGAATGTGCAAAGTACCTTCAACAAATGGATTGACAAGGATTGCGTCCATATTTTCCTCCTGGTTTGTTCAACCTTACGTTTTTTCCACAACCAGGACAATGAATTTTTCAAAAAAAGTCAATAAATACTTGACACGCACTTCTCAACGACGTAACGTACGCTCAAAAGCTGCTTCAAGTGAGTTTAATCCCATGCAATGCGGTTTTGAAAAGCAAATTCAAAATTTTGCACTTTCCAGAACCAAAAAAAAAAGGAGTGATCAAGATGAACAAAGGCGATTTAATCAACAAGGTTGCAGAAGAACTGGACAGTAAAAAAGATGCCCAAGCAGCAGTCGACTGTATGGTTAAAGCCATTACAGATGCGCTTTCAAACAATGACTCTGTAACCCTGGTTGGCTTTGGAACATTCAAGACAGCAGAAAGAAAAGCAAGAAAAGGCAGAAATCCCCAGACCGGAAAAGAAATTGATATTCCTGCCAGAAATGTTCCCAAGTTCATCCCTGGGAAAGCCCTGAAAGAAGCTGTAAAGTAAAGTTTTATCATTGTTGTTCATCCATTCAGGCAGTATTGACATACAAACACAATACTGCCTGAATGGTTTCTGACCCCCATGAAATTTGATTTCAATACCATATTTATGCCCTCCACAGGTGTGGACCTGGTATTCAATTTGAATTCACCGGCACCCGGGTCCCGTTCAAGCATTATTTTTGATGCGGATTACAAGGCCCATACGATTACCATTGCCCAGCCCCTTGTACCGGTTTTATCCACCACCCGGTTCGACACCCTTCATGTAACCACCATAGTTTGGGACAGACAGCAGCGCAAGCGTATGGGAACTGCATGTCGTCCGGACCGATTCATTGACCGTTACAGTCTTGCAGGCAATGGCGTATCCCAAGCACTGGTCCTGCAGTGTGAACCGCAGGTATTTGAAATCAATATCAGATCGGCCTTCCGCCTTCCTTTGAGCAGCCGCCATCTTATCAGAGCAAAACTGGTTTTTCAGCAAACCCAATATTATACTGCGGCAGATTTTAAAATACGGGACATTTCTTTTGCCGGTATCGGGCTGATGATTCCCAAAAAAGTCAAAACCGGGACCAACCCGCTTGCCAGCCTGAAGCGCAATGATATCCTGCCTATGGGGATGATACTTCTGGATACGGACAAAAAAGATCCGGTGGGCGCGTTTCCTGTTAAAACAATGGTCAGGCGGATCCACACGGATTATTCTGAAACACATATCCTGGCAGGACTAAAAATCATCCAGATATCCCGTGACCATGAGATAGTACTCAACAAATTCATCCATGAAGCCCAGATCGCTGAAATAAAAAGACTCAGTACATTGCGTTGATTACAAAATGGTTCTTGACCGGCATTGGCAAGATTAGTCAGCCTGCCAGGGTGTCAAGATATGCCGTTATATGGGCCAGAGCAGTCCGCTGCCGTGCCCCAAGTCTGCTGGAATCTGCCTGCATCTGCCCCAGATGGGACAGGGCCCGGGACAGGCTATATTTTTCATCGCTGCGATATCCTTTGATCTGACCTTCTGATGTTGTCAAGCGATTCATGTGGTTTTCAAATTCCGGCGGTGCCGGCATATTATAATTGCGGGCCAGGATCCTGGCACCAAGGGTTTTGATCCGGGGACACTGCAAAGTGTTCAGAACAGCTGCCGCTGCATCAGGATTCATGCCGGAAAAAGGCCCTGATACATGAAATCGGGCGATTTCTTTTTTTTCCGCTGAAGAAAAAAAACCCTCCTGGTACAGGGCTGCATCCGGATCAATATCTGGTATCAATGGATATGCATAGGAAAGGTGGGTCTCAATGGTGGCAAAAAATCGCTCTGGATCAGATTGAAATGCGTGGATCACTGCACCGGCAATGTGGCGGGTTTCAGTTGAAAGACGTTGCTTGAAACGGTCCAGACAGGGCAACAGCAGCCACTGGTCTGCCGGTTTTTTTCTTATGGGGGCCCATGAATACAGTTTGGTCTCCGGATCGATTTCCAACCATTGGGGCTCATCCAGGCGAATCCACAGATGCTGGTTCCCGTAGGGAATGGAATCGCCGATAT
Source organism: Desulfotignum sp. (assembly GCA_011389575.1). GTDB lineage: Bacteria > Desulfobacterota > Desulfobacteria > Desulfobacterales > Desulfobacteraceae > Desulfotignum. The sequence goes on from JAABUB010000005.1 coordinate 6,838, forward strand.
GAAGTACCGGTGCCAGATAGCCGGCATCCGGACCAAAAACAGACGATACCATGATACCGGTGCGAAACATCCGGTTTCCTATCTGACAGTTTTTGGAAATTGAATCCATTCTGGATAGGTCTGCCTGTTTATCAAAAAATCCCAGGGCATATTCCCAGATATCGGACCGGCCCAAAAAAGCTTGGCTGAGAGCCACCAGGGCCTCCACATCCGCCATTGCTTCATGGGCATGGCCTGATGATGTGTCAAACTGGTTTTCCCGGGCAATCAATTCCAGTTTCAGGCTGGGCCGGCCGTTTTCCAGACAGGGCCAGGTGATAACCTGGTCGCAAAAAATTTTGAACAGCGCTGCCACAGGCAGGATATCCGCCCTGGAGCAGCCATTGGCATACTGATGGGAATAAGGATCCAGCAGGTTACGGTAAAATAAAAATCGTAAAAACTCATCATCAAATCCCAGGGAGTTGTACCCTATGCTGCAGGTATCCGGGGTATTGAAAAGCGTGTGCAGCTGCCTGGCTGCAGCGTATTCACACAGGCCCCGGTCCAGGTCCTCAGGGTTCAGGCAATGGGTAACAAAGGCATGGGGGGATGGCACAATATCTTTGCGCATCTGTATGGTGAGGCTGGTTCTGTCAATTTCTTGCAGTTGTGTGTCGGTGCGGATAGCGGCAAAGGTCAGAATCTGATCAAAGGCAGGATGAAGACCCGAGGTTTCCAGATCATAAAACAGATAGGTTTTCATGCCTTGGTTAGCTGTTAGCTGTTAGCTTTTTTGTAAAGCGGTTCAACATCTTCTTTGCCTCATTGGCCTTGTGATTCAATTCCGTGAAATCTTGGAAAAAGCGTAGTGCGTTACTCCTCAGTTCCTGTCAAAAAAACAAGAAACTGAAGATAGGCAATTGACTTGCGTGCTTCCCGCCTTAGGTTTTGAACTAACAGCTAACAGCTGTTTTTCCTACCGGCAGGATAAAACAGCAAAAGGGAACAACCAACAACTGTTCCCTTCCGGGGCAAAAAAACAAAGGTGCTTATCTTTTTGAAAACTGGAAACTGGCTCTTGCGCCTTTTTTGCCGTATTTTTTACGCTCTTTCTGCCTGGAGTCCCGGGTCAAAAAACCGGCGCTTTTCAGCACGCCTCTCAGATCCGGATCCACTATTACCAGTGCCTTGGACAAGCCCTGCCGGATGGCACCGGCCTGACCGGTCTGGCCGCCGCCCAACACCTTGATCCTGATATCAAAGGCATCATCCAGCTGTGTCAGAACAAGGGGAGAAGTCAATGCATCACGGTTCACACCGATATCAAAATAGTCATCCATTTCCCGGCTGTTCACCCTAATTTTACCGGTACCAGGGACAAGCCACACTTTGGCCACAGAATTTTTCCGTTTTCCTGTGGCGTAAAATACGTTTCCACTTTCCATTGATATAATCGCGTCCTTTTTTCCTTAGATTTGTACTGGTTCAGGCTTCTGGGCAGCATGCGGGTGCTGATCGCCTGCATATACAAACAGTTTTTTATTCAATTTTCTGCCAAGTCTGTTTTTGGGCAGCATCCCCTGAACCGCCTTTTTGATAACCTGCTCCGGTTTTTTCTCAAGTAATTGCCCGGCTGTTCGGGATTTAAGACTGCCCACATATCCGGAATGGCGGTAATAGGTTTTGTCATCCAGTTTGCTGCCTGTCAGGCGGATCTTATCCGCATTGATCACCACCACCCAGTCCCCCATATCCACATGGGGGGTAAACAAGGGGCTGTGCTTTCCCCGAATCCGGTAAGCCACCTGTGATGCAAGTCTTCCCAAAACCTGGTCTGTTGCGTCAATCACACACCAGTTCTCTTTGTTATCTGTTCTTTTGGCGCTGTACGTATATTTTTTCATGGTTCCCAATACTCCTGATTCATAAATACAATCCAAAACTTTTATACGCTATTGCAGTTCATGTCAAGCAAAATCTATAATTCAATGTGTTTTTCCGTCTTTAAATCAGCCAGAGAAGCAGTATCCCGGGAATTTTTCGTCATCCTGGAAGCATTCTTGCAGCTGACTTCCGCATTCAGGATACCGCCGTTTTCCACAATCAGGTCCTGGCATTCGACTTTACCGGCACAATTGCCGGTGCTCAAAATGATCAATTCTTTGGAGGCAGATAATTCTCCTGTGAAATTTCCCCCTATGGTAATGGAAGATACTGTGGTTGCACTGGAATTGACCTGCCCGTCCTTGGCAATGATAACCACATCTCCGTCAATGGTTCCTGTGACCTGGCCCCTGATAATAAGTTTTCCACTGCTGGATATGGACCCGTCAATCTTCAGTTCCTGGTCGATGATGGATAGATTTTTCAAATTTTTCTTTGCCACTGCCCTTCTCCTTGCCTGCTTATAATTGCTTACAATTGCATATCAATATAGAGTTTGCCCACTTCCTTGTCCTCCAGTGTGGTAAGCACATGGTAATGCCTGCCTTTTTTGTCCCTGGAATACCGGGGCATCAGCACCCCGTCAGCCCCTGTATCAATGGGGTATCCCCTGTCTTCCCCGGAATTAAAACTCTTGTTACCCACAAATCCTTTGAAATTCACCACATAGCTTGCAGGGTCCACAGGACTGTTCAACACATCTTCGATCACCAGAATATCGCCATGATCCAGGGTGATACGGCTGTAATTGTCAACAAACTTTTGCTTTCCGTTAATCAGAAGTTTATACTGGAGGCCTGTTTTTTTTTCGGCACTGTCTGTTACTGCCAGACGGGTCGGCACATCTTTCCCTGGTTCATCTATATCCAGAAACACACTGCCGCAGGCATAAAAATCTTTTTTTGCTTCAATGCGGGTGGAAGCTTGGATCTGGATCTTTTTTTTCATGTCGTTGAAGTTGCTGCCCACCCCCAGAATATTCACGCTCAACCCCCGTTCATAATTGGCCACCACATCGAGCACCTGGACGGTATCACCTTTGCGGATCTTGAGTCGCTGCATTTTTCCCACCACAACAGGAATGGAGTCATTTACCGATATGATCATATACTGCATCTGAGGTTTTTTCAGATCGATTCCCGGGGTCTCGGGAATAATATCCAGGACCGCCATATACCCGTTGATGGCATCAATCATCTGGCGGACCTTCTGCTCCAGGGGAAGGGACTTTGCCGATTCAATGCCAAAGGCCGGTATCCTGCAGATATCTGCGGCATAAAAAGTGGCGGAACGGCGCTGCTCCTTATGCCGGGTATCAGCCTGGCCGGTTCTGTGGTTGTTGAAATGAAAATGGTAAAACGGATCGTCAATGTTCTGGTTGATTTTTTCGATCACTGTCCCTGCCATGGCTGCCAGGTCCACCGGGGTACCTCCTTTGGCCGGATCCAGAAAATTATTGTCGGCAATAATGGACTGCCCGTATCTCTGGGGATTTTTCATTTGGCTTTCCCAGACAGGCGAATATATGCCTGATCCTTCATGGAGATTCAAAAAGCAGTCGCTCTCACAGATCAGTTTTTTCAACACATGCACCACCCGGGTTTCATAATTTACCACATGGTCATCTGAAAACTTTCTGTTCATATCCTGGTTGATCTGTCTTTCCCTTTTAAGAATGGAAGGAAAATTGGCCCTGGGCACCACGATGAGATTTCCCGTTTTCAAGGAAAAATCAACATAGGAATCAGCAGCCAGAAACCCGCAGGGTTCATCTCCCTGTATTCCACCGATGATCAGCAGCGTTTTCCCGGGCTTTGATCCTGAAATCCGGTATACGTGCAGTTCATTTTCCTGCCCCTCAAAATACACCGTGTGGGTCCGCCGGCCCGCCTGGGCCGGCTGGCAGACAAAAGCTGCCGCCACTGCCAGGATGAAAACTGTTTTTGATACAAAGGGTATCATCCCAGATCTTCCTCTCCAATATCAATATCGCTTTTAAACATCAATTCTCCCTGTTCATTGAAAATAATAATTGATGCAGTAGTGAAAAAAGCCTGGCCAGGAATATTTTTTATCCTGAACTTCACCGGTTTGAAATGGGCAATGGAAAAATACTGGCCTTTTTTTGCTTGGGATGGTATGCCGTTATCCAAAGGAGAGCTGGGAACCACCAGCCACTGCTCTGTATCTTTTTTTGTGGACCGGCTTTCCGGTTTAAGAATGGTAAAAATACGGCCGGACACCTCGCCCGGCTTTTCTGACACATTCCGGATATCAAAACGGACCAGCAGGTCCCCCTGGTCCCGATCCCTGGTTACGGAAAATTTTTCAATATCCACCTTTCCCGCCTCTTTGGCCACAAGGGGAATTTCAGGATCTTCCTGCTGGAGTGTACCTGATGGTTCTTCCTGCGGAATGCCGGCATCTGCATCTGCATCTGTGTCTGACATATCTTTTGTATCCTCAGTGCTTTGTGCCTGGATATGGGATTCCTCCTGTTCTTCTTTATTCTTTTTTTCCCCGCTATCCGTACCAGAATCCGCTGAAACCGGGTCTGATACGTCTGATGCTAAATCCGGGTCCTGGCCTGACATGACCAGGCGTGCCATCAGGGTTTCTTTGTCACGGGTCAACGCTGCCACCCGGCTTTCCAGGGCTGCTGTCGTGGATGCCAGTTGTTTGTTTTCTCTGGACAGCTGGTCAAAAAAAGTGAAAAGCACCCCGGCTGCCGCCAGACAGACCAGTGTTGTGCACAGCAGCAGAACCACAAGATATTTCAGGTACCCACCAGGCTTTACCCCGCCCATTTCATCCACGATGAGCACGCGTTTGTTTTTGCTTTTTTTATGGGGAGATGGTTTTGATCGGGCTATTTCTCTTTCCAGTTCTCTCGAAATATCTTCCATAACCCATCCTTTTTAACAAGTGTCAACTGTTTTATGCCAGTGGTTGAAAATCCGCTGGATTCATAGGTTTGAAAAAACCGTATCTCCAGACCGTTTTTATTTTTAATAATTTTGAAATCTCTGCCTGTCACCTTGATATAGCTGTACTTACCGGAAAGCTGTTTTTTACGGTTCACCCACCGGGTTTTATTCATGCCGTCGCTATAAAATCCGGGGGCATAAAACGCGGCATAAGCATCCATGTCTTCGGCTGACCAGGCAGCCAGCCACTGGTCTACCATTTCCAGGGCAGAGGCGTGGTCATGCCCGGGTTCTTTTTTAGCGAGGGATGTGTGCAGCACGGAAGCCCCCGCCACCAGAGGCTCCGAACTTTTTTCATGGGGTTTTTCCAGTACCTGGAAGGTATCTCCTGTGATCTGCAGTTCAGGGTCGTTCCCTTTTTGGATAAACAGCTTGCGTTTGCCCAGAAACTGCCGGGCATCCTTGCCTACAAGCCCAAAATCCATCAGCACCACCACCATGTCCTGATGCTGGTAAATCCCCATGTCAGATATCTGGATATGGATATTTTCTGCAGGACTTTCAGTTGTTTTTCGCAGTTTTACCCAGGATTCCCACCAGGATATGTCCGGCAGATAACCGGGGCTGTAAAACGACAGATATTCATGATAACTGCCGGTGATGTGGGCCTGTATCCAGTTATTCACAAAAGACAGAATCCGGTCTTTTGTCTGCTGCTGTTCTTCGAAGGTCATATAGGCAATTTTTTCCACAATAAGCAGCGGGGTGGCATGCAAAGTGATATAATCGGAAAGCATCAGCACATCCTCATTTTCAACAGCAATGCATCCGTTGGTATCCATGGATTTCAATGCTTTGTCCGTGCCGTGTATCCAGATGGCGGATCCGTTTTTGCCCTGGCGGAGATCCATAAAATTGGGATAGTCAATGGGAAAGGCCCGTTTTCCGTAGATGGGTGTCAGGTATCTGTCTTCATATTCATCAATGAGAAAATAAATGCCTTCCGGTGTTTTTTTATCCCCGGCCTGTTTTTTGGGGCCGAACACCTCACCTGTGGAACAGGCGGTTTCAAATATCTGTTTCAGCATCCCGGCTTCCGGGTCTGCCCTGTAAATATAAAATTTCTGGGTCTGTTTTTCCACCAGAATGGCGTTTTCATTTTCCGGCAGGGCAATGATGGCAGCCGGAACAGACCCGGCAGATACCAGAGACGGAAAAAAAACCAAAAACCATACCGCTGTCAACACTGCTGCCGACACAACCGCCAACCATCTGCATGTCTTTACATACGCTTTCATGGGCAACACATCACATCATTGTATTCCTTCAAGATGAACATTCATTCTGAAGGGATCAGGTTAAGGTGTCTGTACGCTGTATCAGCGGCTTTTCTGCCGCTGGAGGTACGCAAAACAAGTCCGGTTTTCAACAAAAACGGTTCCACCACATCCACCAGGGTATCGGTTTCCTCCTGCAGGGTCGCAGCAATGGCCTCAATCCCCACAGGACCGCCTTTGTAAAAATCAATAATGGTGGTAAGATAATTTCTGTCCAGCCGGGTGAGTCCCAGGCGGTCAATCCCTTCAAGGGCAAGAGCAGCCTGGACAGTGTCTTTGGTCACCCGGCCGTCGGATCTGACCTGGGAAAAATCTCTTACCCGCTTGAGCAGGCGGTTGGCGATTCTCGGGGTCCCCCTGGACCGCCGGGCCAGGGCCAGGGCACCATCTTCTGAAATCCGGGTTTCCAGCAGCTGTGCCGACCGTCTGATAATAACCACCAGCTCTTCAATGGCGTAAAAATCCAGGGTCCTGAAAAGACCGAACCGGTCCCGCAGCGGAGACGACAACAGCCCTACCCGGGTGGTGGCCCCCACCAGCACAAATCTGCGCAGCCTATACCGGTGGCTTCTGGCATGGATTCCCTTGTCAAACACAAAATCCACGGCAAAGTCTTCCATGGCCGGGTATAAAAACTCTTCCACCACCTTGGGGATCCGGTGGATTTCATCAATGAACAAAAATTCTCCGTCCGACAGATTGGTTAATATACCCATGAGATCCCCCCCCTTTTCAAGGGTGGGGCCGGAGGTAACGGTCAGTTCCTTTCCCATTTCATTGGCAATGATATGACAGATGGTGGTCTTGCCCAGGCCGGGGGGACCATGGAGCAGGATATGCTCCAATGGTTCGTTTCGCAGCCGGGCTGCCTGGATGGCGATCTTCAGGGTTTCCACTGTATCGGTCTGACCCACATAATCTTCAAACCGCACCGGCCGCAGAGAAACCATGTCCGGCATCTTGTCTTCCGGGGTGGCGGCCGGGCTCACCACCCCTTTTGTATCTGAAGAAAAAGACAGGATATCATCTGCCATGTTTACAAACCTTCCTGATAAATGGCATCGAGCAGATTTTCCGGGGTATGAATTTCCGGATTTTTCTCAAAGGCAGCCTGTATCATGCGCCGGGCAGAGGCTGAAGAATGCCCCAGCTGATCCACCAGCACACCTGTCACCTGAAGAGCGATCTCCTGTTTATCCGGACCCAGGGACACGGCCTGATCACAGGCACTGCCGGCAGAAACCTCCATGAATGCCATGGTTTTTCCATGCAAAGTGGCAATGATCTTTTCTGCGGTGCGTTTGCCGATGCCCGGCAGCTGTCCCAGAAAAGTTGCATCTTTTTGTTCAATGGCCCGGGCGATTTCCCCCACAGGCCGAACCAGCGCCTTTATCGCTTTCATGGGCCCGATGGCAGCCACGGAGATGAACAACTGGAAAAACGCCTTGTCCTCCATGGATGCAAACCCGATCAGTACCGGTTTGGGCTGTCTTTCACTCACATGGTAATAAACATAAAGACTGACAATGTCATCAGTGCCGGAGCCGTCGGTTACCTGCTCCATAATAAAGGAATTCACCAGCACCTCATAGCCCACACCACCGGCAAGCAGCAGAACAGCATCTGTTTCACAATGGATGATATGTCCCTCAAGATATCCGATCATGGTTTTTCCTGTGCCTGTAATATCCGGTAATGGCCAGTGCCAGCGCATCTGATGCATGAAAAGGACGGATAGGTTCCGGATGGTGCAGCAGGTGCCGCACCCCCCGCTCCATCTGGATTTTGTCTGCATTTCCGTTTCCACAGATGATTTTTTTGGCCTCTCGTACAGCAATTTCCTCAACCCGTATGCCGGCCTTGCATGCCGCAACCTGCAAAACCCCCGACACTTTGCCCAGCATAATACCGGATTGCGGATATTTTTCAAGGGAGTATATATCCTCGATAACCACAAAATCAGGAACCTGTTCTGTGAGAAAGTCATATATCCGTGTATAGATGGTGGTGAGGCGGAAAGGTGTGCTCTGGTCAGACCTGGTTGCCACACTGCCGAATGAATACCTGATGACCCTGACAGGATCACCTTCCAGGACCCCTATTCCTGTACCGGCAAGACCAGGGTCGATACCAACAATCTTTATCATTTTTTTTTGCAGGACCTGATGATTTTGCAAAAATCAGTCCAGATGTTTGAGTTTTTCCCTGGCAAAGATGGCTTCCCTGGAGTCGGGATACCGGTTCACAAGTTCATTTAAAATCAGCCGGGCATTGGCTTTTTCCCCGAGTTCAGCAAAAGAATATCCCTGCTTTAACCGGGCCGCAGCTGCTTTGTTTGAATCAGGGTATTGTTCCAGCACTTTCTGATATTCCAGAATGGCTTTTTCATACCATTTATCCACATAATAGCTGTCAGCAATCCAGAATCTCGCATTGTCTGCTTTGTCTGAATCCGGATACTTGTTGATAAAATTTTCAAACTGGATCCTGGCTTCTTCCATGTTTCCATCATCAAACAATTTTTTGGCAAAGGTGTACAACCCCTGTTCTGAATCAATTTCCCGGGGGGCAGCGCCTGGGGTTTCACTACCGGGTTCCGGTCGGTCCGCCCCCTCCAAACCCATTTTTGCCGGCTCAAATCCCATATAGTTTTCCAGGGTGAGAATTTTTGTATAATTGCGGGAAATGGCGTTGTCCAGCCGGTCCAGTCTTGTTTCCAAGTCCTGCTGACCGATCTGGCTTTTGCTGCCGAATCTGTGGTTAACTTCTTCGATCATCCCCTGGAGCTGCCCGAATTTTTCCTTGAGCTGGGTAAGTTCATACTTGATCTCAGCTGTGGTTTCCTGATTTGCGGTTTCATTTTGGGCAATTTTTTGCTCAATCGCATCAAGGGTTGTTTTTACATCAGCCTCTTTCTCAAAAAAAGTTTCCTGTAACGCCATCTGCCGGTTATTTTCCATTTCAAGGGCTGTGATACGGTTTTCCAGAACCTGGTATTGTTCCGGCGTTACACATCCTGAAAATACAAAAAAGAACCCCAGTGCACAAGCCCATAACAAAACATGTTTCATTGCAAAACCCCGCCAAAGTCAAAAAAACATAATAAGATCAGGCAGTGCCGCTGCATGCCTGATCCTGATTATTTTCCAAAAAAAGCGCAAAAAACAGGCCCGCCAGTATGCCTGACCTGTTCCTTCATCTATGCCGGTTTATTTTAACACAAACTGGGCCCGGCGGTTTTTGGCATAAGCTGCTTCTGTCTGTCCCGGATCCAGGGGACGTTCTTCGCCATAACTGACAGTGTCCAGACGAAATGCACCGATCCCCAGATCCTGCAGATAATTCTTCACTGCATTGGCACGGCGTTCTCCTAAGGCCAGGTTGTATTCGATGGTGCCTCTTTCATCACAATGGCCTTGAATGGTCACGCTTACATTGGGATTTTGTTTGAGCCATTGTGCTTTTTGTTTTAACAGGTCTTTTGCTTCAGATGAAAGTTCTGAGCTGTCAAATGCAAAATGAATGTTCTTGTGCAGAAACCGGGTTTTGGCAGCCTGCTGCCTGGCTTGCTCAAGGGCTTGTTCACTTGCTTTCCGGGCTTCGAGTTCCTGCTGCCTGATCCGTTCAGCTTCGGCTTTTCTCTGGGCCTCAGCCTCGGCTGCCGCTTCTGCTGCTGTTTCTGCACCGGCCTGATCTTCTATGGTGCTGGCATCAGACACCACGGTTTTTTTTGCGCAGGACGTTGTCAAAAAAAGTCCTGCCACAAGAACCGCCATTACAACATTGATCCACAGTTTTTTGTTCATCTTGCTGCCTCCTTGGTTAAAAAATTATGTTCTGTTTTAATATTTCAATCTTCATGGACCATGGGTCCGGACCAGCCGGGCTGGGTCTGTTTGCCTTTCATGTGCATGAGTCTGCGCTGGTCTGTACCGGCTGCTGTCATCACATAAAGGGCAGGGGTATTGGCTTCACGGTTGGAAGTGAAAACAATCAGGTTGCCGTCAGGTGACCAGGAAGGGTCTTCATTGTCCTTCTGGTCCCGGGTCAGCTGCACCGGCATCCCCGGGCCTGATTCCAGATTGATCACATAAATATCTATCTTGTTTTTTTCAATCCCTACATAGGCCATTTTTTTCCCGTCCGGAGACCAGGCAGGTGAGGTATTGTACCTTCCCTCAAAGGTCACCCGCCCGGTCTTCCCGGTGCCCAGATTCTGTATATAAATCTGGGGGGTGCCTGAACGGTTGGAAACAAACGCCATTTTTTTGCCGTCCGGTGAAAACCGTGGTGACACATTGATTCCCCAGCTGTTTGTTACCTTTTTAATAATTTCTCCGTTCCGGGTCAACAAATATATTTGCTGGTTCCCGGAAAAACTTAATGCTGCCGCCAGTTTTGCCTGTCCCGGCATCCAGACCGGAGAAATATTCATCCCTTCACGATTGATAATAGTACCCCGGTTTTCCGCAAGATGCTTGATATAAATATCAGGTTTGCCTCTGGCATACGACACATAGGCCAGCCACTGGCCGTCCGATGACCAGGCCGGTGACAGACTGATGCTTTTGTGATGGGTCACCTGCCTGGGGTTGTGTCCGTCAAAATCACTGATAAATATTTCTTTGTTTCCATTGACCGTGGAAACAAAGGTGAGTTTGCTGTTGAACACCCCCCATTTTCCGGTAAGCGCATAAGAAACCTCGGCACAGAACAAATGAACCATGCGCCTGATCTGGTTTGGCGGGCCGGTATAGATTTTACCCTTGAGCAGTTTGGTGTTAAAGGTATCAAACAGGCGCAGTTTGAGTTTTACCTGGCCCGGTTCTGCTTCAACACCGCCGGTGATGAGCAGCTCTGCGCCAATGCCGGTCCAGTCCCGAAAATTGATCTGTCCCAGCTGAATCCCGGTCTGGGCAGGATTGGACAAAAAAGCTTCCGGGTTCACCAGTTTCAGGTACCCGGTAAATGCCAGTCCCTCATTCAAAATCCGGCGGGCTTTCTGTCCCATCGCTGTTTCTGCGTCCTTGCCGGTGAGTGGCTTGAATTCAGGGACCGCCACCGGGGTTTTATTCAAAAAAGGATTGCTTATGTTGATAGTATCATAGGATTTTGCCCAAACCTGTGGTGAGTGGACAAAAATCAGCAGCAGCACCAGGGCTGCAGGCATCGCCAATGCCGAAAACATTCCCTGCAGCGCTTTATTGCAATAACGTACAGCCATATTTTATTTTAATCCTTTTGGTGTGAAAATTACGACCACATCATAGGCAGCCATGCCTTTGGGCAGAGGCGGCAAAGGACTGGCCCGCTGAATTGCCCGTTTGGCACTCTGGTCCAGGTACCGGTTGCCGGACCTTGTTTCATACACTATATCTCTTATTTCCCCGTTTTTCAAAATTTTAATCAGAATCCGGACTTCAATATTCTGGTCCATGCCTGCCAGCATTTCATTGAACACCCAGTTCTGCTCAATAGCAGTTTTTAACAGCATTTTATACAAGTCAATGGGGCTGACCCCTTTTTTGCCTGCACCACCGGCATTGCCGGATCCCGCACTGGGGCCGTTGCCGTCTCCATCAGATGTGGTGACCCGGGTATCAGCATCCTGCTGTTTTACGGCCCGGGAAATCCGCTCCATGGCCCGGGCCAGCTGTTCTTTTTTTTGGGCCTCCATTTCATCAGCCAGTTTCTGTCTGGCTTTTTCCAGCTCTTTTCGGGGATCTGGTTCCGGTTTTGGCTGTGGTTCCGGTTTTTTTTTCTTTTTTTCAGGGGGTTTTCTGCTTTTTTGGGCCATCAGCTCCTCCAGGTTTTTGGGCTTGGTCTTAAGGCTGATATCCGGTTTCATTGTGGGCACAGGTTCCGGTTCTGCCGGTTTTTCCATAACCTCCTGTGAGGGCTGTTTTTCCGGCACAACCACTGCATTATCTGAATCAGCAGCCTGTTCCTGCTGAACGGTTTCCCGGGCCGGCACAAATTCAGCAGGGTTCTGTTCCCCGCCGCCCGGTTCCCCCGGAGCAAAGGAAACCAGATCCACCTGCACCACCTCTGGGGCAGGATTGTGTATCTCAAACTGAACAAACCATATGGCTGCAATAAAAAACAGCACATGGGCGAAAACGGAAATTGCCAGGTACACGGCCACCTGCCTGTTGCTGTGACTGGAACCGGCAAATCCATGGCCTTTTTTATCAGAAAATTGAAAAAGGGTATTCATTGGCTATAAGACATCAGGAAGCATCGGTATCATCCGGAAGGGTTATCATCCCCAGGCTCTGCACCCCGGCTTTCTTGATCTGGGACATGACATTGACCACCACCCCGTAAGGAACTTTTTTGTCGGCTTTAAGATACACCGCACCGGTATCCATGTTCTCCAGAACAGCCCCGAGTTTCTGGGTGAGAAAAGCAGCAGACACCTCCTGGTTGTTGATATACACCTTCAGGTCATTGTCAATGGAGATGATCAGGTTGTCTTCACTGGCTGACAGCGGGGCTGCGGTTGCCACGGGCAGGTCCACATCCAGCCCCTGAACCATCATGGGAGCTGTTACCATGAAAATGATCAGCAGCACCAGCATCACATCCACAAAAGGGGTAACATTGATATCTGACATTAACGGATCATTGCCGGATCCCGTCTGCATTATGCCTCCATCTGTTTTTGCATGTCGCGTTCAATAATGTTTAAAAGATCGGAAGAAAAACTCTCCAGTTCCGAATCCAGGATGCGGATACGGTCTGTAAAATAATTGTAGGCGATCACCGCAGGAATGGCTGCGGCAAGGCCGGCAGCCGTGGCGATCAGGGCCTCGGAAATACCCGGGGCCACCACGGCCAGACTGGCGGATCCGCTCAGCCCGATGCCCTGAAAGGTGTGCATGATACCCCATACCGTGCCGAAAAGCCCGATAAACGGGGCGGTGTTTCCCACAGTGGCCAAAAAAGGTACCAACTGCCTGAACCTTCTTATCTCAACACCGATGGACCGGCGCAATGTCCGCTGGATACTGCCCATGGTCTGGAGATAGGAAGCTTCTGTCTTACATGCTTTGCCTGTCTTGCCATCCTTTTTTTCAGCCCTGGCCATTTCCATGTAAGTGGTGATAAAAATTCTGGCCACAGGACTTGCCCGCAACGCCTTGGCCTTGGCAAAGGCATCTGCCAGGGTCCGACACTGCCAGAAAATTTCTGTAAAATCCGCAGATTCCCGGAACGCTTTGCGGAGATAACGAAATTTTATAAAAACGATGGCCCAGGTGATGATGGAAAAAAACAGCAGCAGGAGCATGACAAATTTTACAACAGGCCCGGCATCCGTGAGCATGTAAAGCAATCCGATTGATTCTGTGGTCATAAGTCCTCTCTTAAATTACATCAGCACAAGATTTTATCAGATTAAGTATATGAGACAGGATATCCTGTCAAGGCCAATTTCCAATGAAAAAGCCCCTTTAAACAGTGTCAAAGGGGCTTGTATCAGTCTTTATATACGAAATGAAACTTTTTTACATCAGGCTACATCATGCCGCCCATTCCTCCCATTCCGCCCATTCCGCCACCGCCGGGCATCGGAGGAGCAGGATTTTCTTCGGGTTTTTCCGCGATCATGGCCTCGGTGGTGAGCATGACAGAGGCAACAGAAGCTGCATTCTGAAGGGCAAACCGCACCACTTTCTTGGGATCGATAACACCGGCTTCAATCAGATCTTCATAAACATCTGTTCTGGCGTTGTACCCGAACGCATCTTTGCCTTCCTTGACCTTGTTGATGACAACCGCGCCTTCCACACCGGCATTGTCGGCAATCTTGCGCAGCGGCTCTTCAATGGCCCGTATCACCACGTCAATGCCCAGTTTTTCCTCGTGATCCGCATCAATATTCTTGAGGCCGGGAATGCAGCGTACCAGGGCCACACCGCCGCCGGGTACAATACCCTCTTCCACTGCGGCACGGGTTGCGTTCAGGGCGTCTTCCACCCGGGCTTTCTTTTCTTTCATTTCCGTTTCAGTGGCAGCACCCACATTGATGACGGCAACACCGCCCACCAGTTTGGCCAGCCGTTCCTGAAGTTTTTCTCTGTCATAGTCGGAAGAGGTCTCATCGATCTGGGCACGAATCATTTTCACCCTGCCCTCCAAAGCTTCTCTGGAACCGGCACCGTCAACAATGGTGGTGTTGTCCTTGTCAATGGTGATGGATTTGGCCTGACCAAGATCCTGGATGGTGATATTTTCCAGTTTGATGCCGATATCTTCGGACACCACCTGGCCGCCGGTGAGAATGGCAATATCTTCCAGCATGGCTTTTCTTCTGTCACCGAAACCCGGGGCCTTGACAGCCGCCACATTCAGGGTGCCCCGCAGCTTGTTCACCACCAGGGTGGCAAGGGCTTCACCTTCAATGTCTTCTGCAATGATCACCAGGGGTTTTCCGGTCTTGGCAATTTCTTCAAGCACCGGCAGCAGGTCTTTCATGGAAGAGATTTTTTTGTCACAGATCAGCACATAGGGATTTTCCATGGCAGCCACCATTTTTTCGGTGTCTGTGGCAAAATAAGGAGACAGGTAGCCTCTGTCAAACTGCATGCCTTCAACCACTTCCAGGGTGGTTTCCATGGATTTGGCTTCTTCCACGGTGATGACCCCTTCCTTGCCCACTTTGTCCATGGCTTCGGCAATGATGTTGCCGATGGTTTCATCACTGTTGGCGGAAATAGTACCCACCTGGGCGATCTCATTCTGGTTTTTGGTGGGTTTGGCAAGGGCTTCCAGGCTTTTGGTAATGTTGACAACCGCTTTTTCAATACCGCGTTTGATGCCCATGGGGTTGTTGCCGGCAACCACCAGTTTCTGACCTTCTTCATAAATCGAGCGGGCCAGAACCGTTGCGGTGGTGGTACCGTCACCTGCCATATCAGATGTTTTGGAAGAGACTTCCTTTACCATCTGGGCACCCATGTTTTCAAATTTGTCTTCCAGATCGATTTCCTTGGCAACGGTTACCCCGTCCTTGGTCACGGTGGGAGAGCCCCAGGATTTTTCGATCACCACATTTCTTCCTTTGGGTCCCAGGGTTACAACAACTGCATCTGCAAGCGCCTTAACACCTCTGAGCATTGCTTCACGCGCTTTGGCATCATATTTAATTTCTTTGGCCATTTTAACTCATCTCCATTATTTATTATATTAATTTTTTCATTTTTGCTTTTCGGGTATCATGTGTGTATCTACAGAAAATTATGGTCAATACGATTTTTTGTGACCAGGATTTTCCGTGATGCGATACATTTATTCAATAATTCCCAGAACATCATCCTGGCGCAGGATCAGGTAGTCCTCACCATCGATTTTCACATCAGTTCCGCCGTATTTGCTGAACAATACCCGGTCTCCGACTTTCACATCCATGGGCAGCAGCTTTCCATCCTCACCCATACGGCCGTTGCCTGTGGCAACAACCTTGCCTTCTGCCGGTTTTTCCTTAGCCGTGTCAGGGATGATAATCCCGCCCTTGGTTTTTTCATCTTCTGCAACACGCTGAACCAGAATTCTGTCACTCAGTGGTCTCAAACTCATGATACAATACTCCTTTTTGCGTTTTGGTTTGGTTGTATGGTTTTACATTGTAATGATCAACGTCTGCTATTTAGAATCCTCTTTTGTCTTTGCAGATGGGACTGCAGGCGTTGTTTCTGTAGGTGCGGATTGTGACTTGTCCGGGGAGTCTGTTTTTGTTTTTGTCCCGCCGTAGTCGGTGACATACCATCCAGATCCCTTTAAATGAAAAGAACTGTGGGAAATAAGTTTTTCAAGGTGCCCCTTGCATTGGGGGCAGACCGCCATGGGGGGGTCTGAAATTTTCTGAAATGCTTCTTCAATGCGTTTACACGCTGAACACTGGTACTCGTAAACCGGCATTTTCCTTTTCTCCCTTTTAACCGTAAATGACTGCTTGAAAAATCAATGATAAAGTAACAAGTCTTTTTCCCCTGTCAAGACACAGGATTTGAATTTTTTTTCCAGGGGTTACTGGCCATGGACAACACGCCATTTTTCAAAAAAATCAAATATTTGGTTCATCCCTTCCATGGACAGGGGCTGCAGGATGGTATAGGTGAGGCCATGCACCTTTCTTTCTTCAGCAAAGGTCACGGATGCCTCTGATGCATGTTCATACCGGTGACTGAACGTAAGAAACCGGACCACATGCACCAGTTCATGCACCAGCACATACAAAAGAAACGGAAACAGGACCAGATTCCGGCGGGATGTCACAGCAGACACAATGGCAGGGTCCTGGAGACAGACCGTGTACAGACTGAACCGGGAGGAACCCAATGGCACATCAGATTTTCTGCCCTCATATTTCACCACCTGGGCAAAAGGACCTGTCACCTTTTCATGGGGGGCCAGATCCCTGGCTGTCTTTATGTCATAGCGGTTTTTAAGCCACTGGCCGGAAGACAGCTTATAATAATTGTTCACCAGTTCTTCACAGATCAATACAGCCTGGTCCACCTGTTCCAGCTCTGCTCTGTTAAAATACCGGTCTGTTTTCATGTCATTGGGTTCCCTGCAAGATCAGGGCAATCGCATGTAGTGCAATCTTTTTCAATTGACCGATGCCCGCCCCTGTGGGTGCCTTGGTCAATATATGTGGCCTTACATTTACATGCTATTGCCCGGGATATCGGGTAAAAAAAAATTGGACATTTATCAGAACAATATGCTATTATTTATGTTTAACCTGATACATTTCAAAATATCAAAATACAAAGGAGGTGATTTTTTTGAGCAGTGTTATTAAAAAGAGAAGAAAAAAGATGCGCAAACATAAACACAGAAAGCTTCTTGCCAAAACACGGCACCAGAGAAAGAAGAAATAAGCATTTATTACTAGAAGGGTATCGGACCGGCTTTACCGATCCGATACCCTTGTGTGTTTACTTTATTACACAGACCTGTAGTGGTACAGGGCCCATCCTATTCTGCAACCCCCTTCATAAATTGCATCAGATCCGAATCTGTGGACAAAATCAATGTGCTGTCTTTTTCCAGGGCCTGGGAATACAGATCCATGGTCTTTAAAAATGCATAAAATTCCGGATCTGTTCCATAGGCTGCGGCATAGATACCTGCTGCTTTTGCATCTGCCTTACCCTTTGTGGTCTGTGCGGTTTTATAGGCCTCAGAATTGATCTCCTGGAGGTCTTTTTCCTTTTCACCCCGGATGTTGCTGGCTTCTCCCCTGCCTTCGGCACGAAACTTTTCCGCAATCTGGTTTCTTTCTGCAATCATCCGGTCATAAACCGATCTTCTGACACTGTCAATATAGTTGATGCGCTTGATCTTTACATCCACCAGTTCAATGCCGAACTCATCAAGTTTTTCGCTGGCCTGCTCAACAATACGGCGGGTAATTTCCTGCCGCCCCAGGTTTACGGTATACCGCACCCGGCTCGGCCGTTCCTCTTCCAACTGCTCTTCAGTGTCAATACCGAACCCCTCAAAGGTATCCATGGGCCGATCTGTATTGCGCACAATTTCAGCCAGGGGATAGGAGCTGATAAGGTTGCGCGTTGCCGGGTCAATAAGGTCATCCAGCCGTTTTTGCGCTGAAAATTCATCCCTTACCGTCTGAAAATAGGTTAAAGGATCGGTAATCCGCCACCGGGCAAAGGTATCCACCCAGATATAGGTCTTGTCCCTGGTGGGGACCTGACCCGGACTGCCGTCCCATTCCAGCAGGTTTTTGGGAAAATAATTGGGCTTCTGGATAAAGGGTACCTTGAAATTCAATCCCGGCTCAGTGACCGGCTCTCCTGTAATTCTGCCGAACTGGGTGATGACCACCTGTTCGGTTTCATCCACCACAAAGGCGGCATTGTAAACAACCACTGCCAGTATGACCAGAACAGCCACACCCAGTATTTTTATCTGCTGTGCATTCATATATTATTCACCTTTTTGAAGAAATCTGTCCTGGATTGTTGATGCGGAATCTCCCATATTCAATAAAGGAAGCAGGTTTTTCTGATCCGCATCAATGATATATTTGGCCCCGATTTTCGGCAATACATCCAGCATGGTTTCAAGATACATCCGCTTGCGCGTCACATCCTCGGCCTGTTTATATTCTTCATAAATGGCCATGAATTTGCTGGCATCACCCTGGGCCCGGTTCACCCGCTCGATGGCATACCCTTCTGCATCCTTGATCACCCGCTGGGCCTCGCCTCTGGCCAGGGGAACCGCTTTGTTGTATTCTTCTCTGGCCTTGTAGATGGTCTGTTCTTTTTCTTGGATCGCCTGGTTCACTTCATTAAAAGACGCCTGCACCGGTTCAGGCACATTGGTCTTTTTCAATTCAATGTTCACAATGGCAATACCGGCTTTGGCATTGTCCAGTTCCGCCTGGAGCATCACCCTGGCAGCCGCGGCGATCTCCGCTCTTTCTGTGATCACCTCATTGATGCTGCGGTCTCCCACCACGGTACGCATGGTGGCTTCGGACATGTTCCTGAGCAAAGAGGTGACATTTTCCACATTGAACAGATAGGCCCGGGGGTCGGCCCGCCGGTACTGAACAATCCAGGGTACCACGGCCACGTTCAGATCCCCGGTGAGCATCAAAGATGATTCAGATGCGTTTCCGTAAGCCCCTGTGCCTTCCAGGGCCTTGACGCCGAACTCTTCGGTTTCAGGGGTTCTGATGTTTACTTTTGTCACCTTTTCAATGCCCGAGGGCAGTTTAAAATTCAAGCCGGGCTGGACAGTACGGTTAAATTTCCCGAACCGCTGCACCACCCCCACCTCGCTTCTGTCAATGGTAAAAAAAGTGGAAGACCCCAGGTACAATACCAGCAGAACAATAATGGCAAGGAAGATCCCCGGAAATTTAAATCCCTTGAATTTATTTAAAATTTCATCCATCTGCGGCGGCCTGGGCATCCCCGGTCCACCGCTGCCGCCTTTGTTCTGTTCATACTTTTGCTGATTTTCCCTCAGCTTTTCCCAATCCCAATTCATAAAATACTTTCCTGTTTGTAAATTTTGCTTTAAAAAATCAAGAATGATTGATTACTCCTGAAAACATAATTACCAAATGTATAATTATCACGGCAAAAACGCAATATTTATTTGCAGCAGATCCTGCACATTCGCATCAATCATGCCAGACGCCAGTGCATAATTGTGTTGTCAAAACAATACCGGGCCTGTATACTGTATATTGATATTTTAACACAGGATGTGACAGGTGAATAACAAAGAAAACAGCCATAAGCTGATCCATATCAGTGACATACTCAAAACCGCTTTGAAAAAATACCGGCCTGCCGGAGATACGGACATGACACGGATCTGGGATATCTGGGATACGGCAGTGGGCAGGCCCATTGCCATGAATGCCAAACCCGATACCTTTAAAGACGGTGTTCTGATTGTCAATGTATCCAGCTCATCCTGGATTCACCAGCTCAAATTTCTGGAAAAACAGATCATCTCCAATATCAACCAGCACATGGAGTCCTGTCTGATCCGGCAGATCCGTTTTAAAATTGGAAACATACACAGCTGACACCCTGTTCGATCCCCCGCTGACCATTTTTCAGCCCAAAACCGGTTACCGGTTTTCTTTGGATCCACTCATTCTGGCGGCCCATATCCACCCTGCCCGCGGAGACCGGATCATCGACATGGGCTGTGGCTGCGGTATTATCAGCCTTATCCTCGGTGTTCGTCACCAGAATATACATATCACAGGTGTTGAAATCCAGAAAAACCTTGCTTTGCTGGCCCAAAAAAATACTGTGCAAAACCGGCTGGACAGCCGGATCCATATACTTCACCAGGATATTCGGAACCTTTCCCGGACAGAGATCACACAACCGGCTGAGATCATTGTATCCAATCCCCCTTACAAAAAAAAAGCCACCGGCCGCCTGAACCCGGACACAAAAAAAGCCCTGGCCCGGCATGAAATCACCCTGGACATCGCCACCCTGGTGGACAAAGCAGCCCTGTTTGTAAAACCCGGCGGACAGCTCTGCCTGATTTTTCCCGCCCCCCGTATGGAGGAACTGATCCTGTGCCTCACCTCTGCAGGATTTGCCCCCCACTGGATACGCCTGGTCCATTTCAGGCCCGCAGGTCCTGCCCAACGGGTTCTGGTCAGTGCTGTCAAATCAGACGATATATCCTGCACAACCCGCTCACCCCTTCATCTCTACAACCCGGACCACACCCCCACAGAGGACCATCTCAGACTGTTACGTTTGTAGTTTTGCATCCAGACCCCTGCTTTAATCCTTGACACAGGAACAAAAAGGTACTAATTTACCCGGATTAATTGACAAAGGAGAGGTGACCGAGCGGCTGAAGGTGCACGCCTGGAAAGCGTGTGTATCCTAACCGGGTACCGAGGGTTCGAATCCCTCCCTCTCCGCCACACCATGCCGGACACCATGTCATATCAAGTTTTAGCACGCAAATACAGGCCCCAGAGTTTTGGCGATGTGGTGGGCCAGTCCCATGTGACCACCACCCTTGTCAACGCCATTAAGCAGGACCGGATGGCCCATGCTGTTTTGTTCACAGGTCCCCGGGGTACGGGCAAAACCACCATCGCCAGAATTCTGGCCAAGGCCATGAACTGTAAAGGCGGCCCTACCCCCACCCCCTGCAACCAGTGTAAAATCTGCACGGAAATCATCACCGGTCATTGTGCTGATGTGTTTGAAATTGACGGGGCCTCCAACAACAGTGTGGACCAAATCCGGGATTTGCGGGAAAACGTCATCTATATGCCGGCTTCCGCTTCTTTCAAAATTTATATCATTGATGAAGTGCATATGCTGTCCACAGCAGCCTTCAATGCCCTGTTGAAAACCCTGGAAGAACCCCCTGACCATGTTTTGTTCATTTTTGCCACCACAGAAGTGCATAAGATACCGGCCACCATTTTGTCCCGGTGCCAGCGCCATGATCTGGGCCGGATTCCGCTGGAATCCATATCCGGTCTGTTAAAAAACATCTGTGATAAAGAAGGCTTCATGGTCCAGGACCAGGGCCTGGATCTGATCGCCCGGGAAGCGGACGGGTCGGTACGTGATTCTTTGAGTCTTCTGGACCGGATTTTATCATTCGCACCGGATACCGACATCACCTATGCCATGGTAACGGATGCGCTGGGTATCATCGACCGTAAACTGATGTCTGATATCATTACTGCCCTGGTTGAAAAAAATGGTTCCGCCCTGATCGCCCTGGTTGAAACCATCAATGACACCGGTATGGATTTGAAAAAATTTTATGGTGATCTCATTGTGCATTTCAGGAATTTGAACGTGATCAAACTCTGTGGTCCTGAGCATCCCGCCGTGAACATGACGTTCGCACAAAAACAGCAGATCCATCATATGGTATCTCCCCTGAGGGAGGGGTATCTGGAAATACTGCTCCAGGTACTTTTACAAGAAGAATCCATGGTGAAATTTTCATCCCACACAAAAATCGCCATTGAAACAGTTCTGCTCAAACTGCTCCAGGTCCGGCCGGGTATGGTTCTGGATCAGATTATACAAAAACTGGATGCCCTTGCCCGGCAGATCGGTAAAAAATCAGCAGGCCCGGCATATGAAAAAACTGCTGAAACTGATTCTTCCGGTGTGCATGAACCCCTTGCTGCCCGGCAGAATGCCTGTGCACCAGGCAGTTCCCATCCGGTATCTGTGCCAAAAAAGCTTACTTATACTGAACCTGAAGCACAAACCCGGGAACCTGAAAAAACATGGCAGGGGTTTTTAACCCGGATTGAAAGCACGCTGCCGTATTTATCTGCGCTGTTGGCCAAAGGGAAGGTCAAGGAACCAGCAGCTGGTATCCTGGAAGTGTCTTTGCATAATTGCTCAGCTTTTGATAAGAACCGGCTGGAAACCAAACAACAAGAGCTGAAAAAAGACTGCCAGGCATTTTTGGGAAAACAATTGCACATCCAGGTGGTATCCCAAACCCGTACCCTGCCCCAGGCTGCACCGGAAAAGGCGGATTTCAAGGCCATGCAGGCAGCATTACATCACCCCCTGGTAAAAGAAGCACAGGAAATTTTCAACGGTGAAATTATCAATTATTAAATGTCAGGAGCAACACAATGAAAAATATGAACAATATGATGAAGCAGGCCCAGCAACTGCAGAAAAAAATGCTCAAGGCCCAGGAAGAACTGGCATCCAAAACAGTTGAGGCTTCTGCCGGAGGCGGCATGGTCAAAGTGGTGGCCAACGGCAGCCAGAAAATTGAATCCATTGTTCTGGAAAAAGAAGTGGTGGATCCCGAAGATGTGGAAATGCTTCAGGACCTGATTCTGGCAGCAGTCAATGATGCCTTGAACAAATCCCAGGAAATGGTGTCCTCTGAGATGGGCAAACTTACCGGTGGGTTGAATATTCCCGGCCTCTAAACCTGTGAGCCATTATCCCGATGCCATCCTGAAGCTGATCACCAGCTTTTCCACCCTGCCGGGAATCGGCAGAAAAACTGCGGAAAGGCTGGCCCTTCATTTGCTCCATGCACCGGAACATGAAGCAGCAACTCTGGCAGCCGACATCATTGAGCTGAAAAAATCCGTACAGATATGTGCCACCTGTTTTTCCCTCAGTGATCAGGAAAAATGCCGTATCTGCATTGATCCTGCCCGGGATCACGGGGTCATATGCGTGGTGGAAAACCCGGCAGACATGGCAGCCATTGAAAAATCAAAGGCGTTTTCAGGATGTTATCATGTGCTGGGAGGGGCCTTGTCTCCCATTGACGGCATCGGCCCTGATGATATCCGGCTGGCAGAACTCTTTGGCAGGGCCGATCCCGGCCCTGTCCGGGAAATCATCATTGCCACCCGCACCAATGTGGAAGGAGAGGCAACCGCAGCATATATTATGGACCGGCTCAAATCCAGGCATATCACCATCACCAGGATTGCTTCCGGCGTTCCCATGGGCGGGGATCTCCAGTATGTGGATCCGCTGACCATGCAGAAAGCAATGGAAAAAAGATATGGATACTGAATACAAAACCACGGATGATCTTTTTACATGCCAATTGTGCGGCCAGTGCTGCAAAGGCTTTGGCGGCACCTATGTCACCGGCCGGGATATTGTAGACATCTGTGCATATATAACGGCTGATCCGGACACATTTGTGAGATCCTATTGTGACATGGCCGGCTCCAGGCCTGTGTTAACCCAGGGACCGGACGGGCATTGTGTTTTTTTTGATGCCCGGAAACAATGCACCATTCACCCGGTCAAACCCCGCATGTGCCGGGCATGGCCATTTATTGAAACCCTTGTGGCAAACCCTGAGAACTGGGATGCCATGGCATCGGCCTGCCCCGGCATGAAGCCTTTGGTTCCCCCTCGTGATATCATGCGCATTGTGTCAGAAGAAATTGAAAAACGCAGAGTATCCTGTCCTGCCAAACTTTGACCTTTAGCTTTTCACATCATTGTGGACTCATGCCGGCAAACTCGCGTGCAATACTGTCCCGCTCATACACGATTTCCACCCGCCGGTTCAAGGCCCTTCCCCGGGGGGTGTCATTGGTGGCGACCGGGTGATAGTGGGCATATCCTTCCGCAGATATATACTGGGGGGGAACACCGTTTGCCACCAAAAGCCGGACCACCATGGCTGCCCGTGCAGCAGACAATTCCCAGTTGGATGGATACAGGGCGGAAGTAATGGGCGTACTGTCGGTATGCCCTTTTATTTTCACCTGGTAGGCCAGTTTGGAAAGTACGGAAGCAACTTTCTGCAGAATATCCAGCCCTTTTTCTGACAGCCGGGTGCCTCCCTGGTTAAATAAAAGCAGATCCGACATGGTGATCACCACCCCGGCCTCGTTTTTTACCACACTGACCTCTCCGCCGAGTTTATTGAACAATACCAGCTCCCGGACTTCAGAAACGATGTCATCCAGCTCTTTTTCTATCATTCCCCCGAGTTCATCTATCTGCTGGATTTCAGTGGGTTCTTCAGAAGGTACCGCATGCATGGTCAGCCCTTCTCTGGTGCCGGCCTCCGGAATTGTCTGGGCGCCCAGGGCACTGCGCAAAGATTGTACCAGTTCCTTATAGGTTTCCTGCTGGGTGGTGCTCATGGCAAACAGCAGAACAAAAAAGCACATCAACAGGGTAACCAGGTCAGCAAATGTGGCCAGCCAGGTGGCCTGTTTCCTTGGCTTGGCATCGCCATCCGCCAGCAAAGGCTGGACAGCCGGTTGATTTCCTTCTGCTTTTGCGTCAGTGTCTTCAGCCATGTGCTTTGCTCTTTTTTCTAAAATTTAGGTATTTTTTTCTTCTTTTTTTGTATCAGAAAGGTAAATATTGAGCTTGTCTTCCATGAGCTTGGGGTGTTCTCCTTCCCGTATGGAAAGGATCCCTTCAAAAATAATATTCATATTGGTGATTTCTTCTTCGTTTCTGCCCCGAAGCTTATCACTCATGGGAATAAAAAACAGGTTGGCCAGCACAGCGCCGTAAAAAGTGGTGATCATGGCCACTGCCATTTTAGGTCCAATGGAAGAGGGATCATCCAGATTGGCCAGCATCTGGATCAGCCCGATCAGGGTTCCCACCATACCGAATGCAGGTGCATACGCTCCCATGGCCCCGAATATCTCAGCACCGGTATCCAGTCCTTTTTTGGTCAAATGCATCTGTTTTTGCATGATAGCGGCTATATCCATGGTTTTCACCCCATCCACCGTCATTTGCAGGGCCTGGGCCAGATAGGGATTCGCAGTGGTCTCAATATCACCCTCAATAGACAAAAGCCCCCCTTTTCTGGCTTTGTTGGAAATTTCCACCAGGTTTTCAATAATATCCTGGGGTTTTTCAATTTTAAAAATGAACACTTTCACAGCGGTTTTAAATACACCCAGAAACTGGGCCAGAGGATAACCGATCATGGTGGCGGCAAATGTTCCCCCCACCACGACAAGCACCGCAGGAATATTCACAAACATCATGATGCTGCCGCCCAGCAATATGGTACCCAGAACAAATCCTATTCCTGAAACAACCCCGATAAACGAAGAAATGTCCATTTTTTAAACCTTTATGTAGAGTATGTCATCCACAGGGAATTCCCTGTTGTATTGTATGATCTTGTCAATTGCCGCTCTGGTCAACACGGTATCAGCACTGAACAGCTTGGTGCCGTCAGCAGTGAACAGGGCACATCCCAGGCGCATACCAGGCGCAATCTGGTCTATCCCCACCTCCCGGATCTGGAAGGCATCCGCTCCCATGTGCAGCAGGGCATATTTTTCAAGCCGGTTGACAACCAGGGGATCCAGACGGGACCCTGCCAGATTTTCCAGGGCAGCCATAAGGTCTTCCAGGCACAGGATATCCTCCCTGTGCTTTACGGCATCAAACATATCTGCTCCGGCCAGAATCCGGGATGCCAGAGGGATATAGTCTTTTTTCAATCCCTTGGGGTAACCGGTACCATCTGCATTTTCATGCATATGCCGGATAATCTTTGCGGTTTTTTCAAATACCTGACAATGGCTGAGCAGGTCCGCCCCTTTCACTGGATACTGTAACTGAATATTTTTCTCAAAAGCGGTCAACTGGTCAAATGGTTTTGTCTGTGCTGTCCGGGGCATGAAAACAAGCCCGATTTCATGCAACATACCAGCTTTATGAATATTCTCCAACTTTTTTTCATCAAAGCCCAGACCTTTGCCGATAAAGCAGGCAATATCTGCCACACGTTCTGCATGTCCCCGGCTGGTTTCAACCTGCCTGCGAATCAGTTGAGACAGCAGTTTTTCACAGCCGGCCATATTCTGATCAAGGGCCTTTTTTGCCTTTTGCACCTGGTTTTTCAGGTGGCTGCGCTCTTTGTTCATGTGGTGGATCTGCTTCAGGGCATTATTAAGACTGGTTTTTTCCTGGATAAGCTCACTTTTAACAACAGACAAGGCATTTTTGAATCTGTTCAGATACGTACTGGCTTGATTCATGGTCTGTTTACTATTAAAATTTTTTTGTTCCAGAATCTTATGCCGGAGGTAGGGGTATGAAAGATAACGCAGTGCCTGCTCTTGAACCGGGCGGGGTATCACCTCATCAAATCCGCATTCCCGAAAACGGTATTTTTCTTCCATGGAGATATCAGTGTCCACAACCAGAAAAAATCCGGGCCGGAAAAAAAAAGGCACTTCAGCCAGCCAGGCACCCCAGGTTTGTAACACATCCATGGTGACACAGGGTCCGGGATCCACCAATACAATATCCGGATGGAATCTGCGGGCAATCTTTTCGCACCGAACTTTTGTTTCACCAGATTGTACAATGAATCCGTCAGCTGTTTCAAAGGGATCAGTATGGGCTGTTCCAGAGGCATGTTTTGCAAAAAGAACAGATATGGTTTCTGAAGCCATGACAACCCTAAGTTATTGGTTTTTTATTCAGTATAGTCATGGAGCCACCACTCATCCCAGCCGGTTTGCATAATGCTGCGGGCCATCTGTCTTCCTGTATCTGTTTTCAGCCGTTCCAAAACCACCAGGAGCCATTTGTCAGCAAAAGCCGCACCAGTATCCTTGAGTTTTTTTAATTCAAGGATAAAAGACAGCTGGTCAGCATCTTTTGCCAGCCGGGCCTCTCTGGTTTCACCCAGGTTGAATTCTGAAATCAGGGATATGATATCTGTGGCAAAGGGAAGATCCTTTGTCAGGTGGTCGATGGCTTTGGATTCATCGGTGCTGGAATAGTGTTTCTGCACATAGTTGAAGTCCCCGGTCCTGGCTTCAGCCATATCATGAACCAGGGCCATGGCCATGAGCCGTTCACCATTGGCTTCAGGATCCAGCCGTGACATAACAAAGCAGATAAATGCCATGGAAAAACAATGTTCTGCAATGCTTTCCCGGCCTGCGCCCAAAAAGGCATACCCTGACCGATTAAGATCTTTTAAAATCCTGGCTTCAAACAATAGATTGGCAATCTGCTTCATTTTTATAAATCCTGGTAATTTCAGGTAACAATTGCTGGGTTTTTATAAAACAGGCCTGCAAAAAAAGTCAAGAATTCCCGGCTATCCAAAGATGAATATTAAAACTGATCCCAGGTAATGCGCAGAATTTCCTGATAGGTGGTCTCGCCCTGCAGCATTTTTTTAATCCCATTTTGGCGCAGCAGCACCAGTCCCTGTTCCACAGCCTTGTTCCGCATGGCTTTCAGGCTGCCATCCGGGGTACTCATTTTTTTCAAAGATTCTGTATAAGGCAAAATTTCATAAATACCGATCCGCCCTTTATAACCGGTTCCCCGGCATTTGTTGCATCCTTTTCCATGACAAAGACTGACAGGACCGCTTTTTGCCACCACAAGCCCCAGTTCTGAAAGCTCTCTGGCATCCATTTCAATCCCTTGAATACAATGGGGACAGATTTTCCGTACCAGACGCTGTGCAACGACCCCGTTCAGGGAGGCATGCACCAGATACGGCGGTATGCCCAGATCCAGCAGCCTGAAAACAGCAGACACGCTGTCATTGGTATGCAGGGTAGATAGCACCAGGTGACCGGTCAAAGCAGCCTGCACAGCAGCCTGGGCGGTTTCAAGATCCCGGATTTCCCCCACCATGATGATATCCGGGTCCTGGCGCATGATATTGCGCAGCACCGATCCAAAAGTCACATTAACCGCCGGCTGAACAGAAATCTGGTTGAACTCCTCATGGATCATCTCAATGGGATCCTCAATGGTGGTGATATTCACCTCTGCAGATGACAGCATGCGCAGGCTGGAATACAGGGTAGTGGATTTGCCTGATCCAGTGGGGCCTGTTACCAGGACAATACCAAAAGGAAGGGTGATCAGTTTCTTGAATTTTGCAAAATCCTTTCCGGAAAACCCCAGTTTTTCAAGATCCTGAAAAAGGATATCCGGATCCATGACCCGCATCACCACTTTTTCCCCGAATGCCACCGGAATGGTAGACACCCGGATTTCCACCTCGGTTTCTTCTTTGATCATTTTGATGCGGCCGTCCTGGGGCCGTCTTTTTTCAGCCATATCCAGGCCGGACAGGGTTTTAATGCGGCTGACAACTGCATTGTGCAGCTGCTTGGGTAGTTTGTACACCGTATGCAGGGCACCGTCAATGCGCATGCGCACCAGGCAGATATCTCTTTTGGGCTCAATATGAATATCACTGGCTTTCTGGTCAAAGGAATAGGTAAACAAATGGTTGACTGCATTGACAATATGCTGATCTGTGGACGGCAGATCATCCTGGGGTGTGAGATTGACAAACCGTTCCAGGTTTCCCAGATCCACCCCTTTGCCGGAAAACAGATCCTGGGCTGCAGAAATGGAATACCGGAACCCGAAAAATTCCTGGATCAGTTTTTCAATGTCAGACCTGGGGCTGAGCACCGGCACCACCTTGAGTTTTGACACCATTTCAACATCTTTTATGGCTTCATAATTAAAAGGGTCGGGCGTTGCCACCATGAGTTTGCCAGCTTCAACCTTTACAGGCAGCAAAAGATGTTTAAAAGCAAATGACTTTGAAATAAATCCGGTCACCAGGTTCAGATCCAGTTTCAGGGGATCCACTTTTTTATATGCAAGTTTCCAGGCCCCGGCCAATGCCCGGTAGATCATGTCTTCATCCAGAAACCGGTTTGGCTGATTTCCTGATTTAAGCCGAAGATGAACCATCACGTCAATCATGGTCAGACGGGCCATTGCCTTTTGTCTGGAAACACCTTTGAATACAGTGTTTTTTCCTGCATTATAAAGACTTTCTTTCACCCCTTTTTCCCGGCGCATCAGATCCCTTGCCTGGTCAGGCGATACCAGCCTGGCATGTACCAGAATCCTGCATATGTTCTGGGATGAAAACCGGTTGTTTTGTTGTACCTGCATTACAGCCCCTTGGCATCGAATCCGGGTTGAACAGGATCGATACCCCCCTGTGAACAGTGAAAGTATAAACCTGCTGCCTCCATGTTATACGGCAAATCCGGCAACATTGTAAAGGCCTGATCAGCAAATGCCCGGGCAACAGGTATCCAGGGGCATCGCATGTAACCACATCCTGTTCAGCTGCTTGATACCCGCTCCCCTGAGGGTGCTGTGTGACCGGCCCGAGATTAATATCTGACGGTCCTGTCACACAGCACCCTCAGGGGAGCTATGGCAATACAGGTGACACTGCATCTACATGCGATTACCCTGAGCAGGTACCAACTTGGGGTTGACTTTTGGCCGTGACTCTGTGCAAATAACCATTTTTACAAACCAGGATAAAAAGGATGCCCGGGTGACCTTTGTCAAACTTTTTTTAACTGCTTTTTTCTGGGGCGGCACCTTTGTTGCCGGAAAAATAATTGCCGGACAGGTAAATCCCCAATGTGCTGCATTTTTACGATTTGCCATTGCGTCATTTTTTCTGGTGATTCTGACCATCCGTCTGGAAGGCAGGCTGCCGCGCATAACACCGGCGCAGGTGTTCTGGATCATGTTATCCGGTCTGACCGGCATCTTTGCCTATAACCTTTTCTTTTTCACAGGCCTCACCTTTATCAATGCCAATCGGGCGTCTTTGATCATTGCCACCAACCCGATTTTCATCAGTGTGTCTGCCGCAATTTTGTTCAAGGAAGCGTTAACCCCGGCCAAAATAACGGGCCTGCTTCTGTCTGTGACCGGTGCTGTAACCGTCATCTCCAATGGCCGCCTCTCAAGCCTGTTCCACAGCGGTATCGGTCCCGGGGAACTGGCTATTCTGGGATGTGTGGTGTCCTGGGTGTCATATTCGCTTTTGGGAAAACAATTAATGAAAACCCTTTCTCCGGTGGCAGCTGTCTGTTATGCCTCTGTGGCCGGCACTGTGATGCTGTTTTTTCCCGCCATGTTTCAGGGCCTGTTTCAGGCGGTTCCGTTGTATACGGCAGAAAACTGGTGGGCTTTGTTTTATCTGGGGTTTTTCGGCACTGTTCTGGGATTTTTCTGGTATTACCAGGGCATTCAAAAGATCGGACCCTCAAAAGCCGGTGTTTTTATCAATTTTGTCCCGGTCAGTGCCATTGTTTTGTCATACCTGATTCTGGGAGAGCCCCTCACCCCGGCCCTTGTTTTGGGGGCAGCGCTGGTTTTTGCCGGAATTTATCTGACCACCCGGCCGGACAAGGTCCTCACAGTCCCGTCCAACTGATAATCAAGGAAAAAAACATGTTCACATACGCCATGGTCAAAACACCGTGTAAAAATATGATCAACGGCATCAGCCACGCCAATTTGGGAAAGCCGGATTATACCCTGGCTGTAAAACAGCATGAACACTATATTCAGGCGTTGCAATCCTGCGGTCTTGAAGTGATTGTTCTTCCGCCTGATGAGGCTTTTGCAGATTCCACCTTTATTGAAGATACCTGTCTGGTCACGGGCCGCTGCACTGTAATCACCCGGCCGGGAGCTGTATCCAGGCGCGGGGAAACCCGGGCCGTATCACGGGCAATGGCACGGTTTGACCGGCCGATAACCGGCATCCAGGCCCCTGCCACCCTGGATGCAGGAGATGTGATGATGGTAAAGGACCATTTTTATGTGGGCCTGTCCGACCGGACCAATGCAGCAGGGGTTGATCAGCTCACAAAAATTTTGGCCCCCCATGGGTACAGTGTATCCGCGATTGGACTTTCATCTGTACTCCACCTGAAAACCGGAATTTCCTATCTGGAAGACAATTGTCTTCTGGCATGGGGGGAATTTTTATACAAGCCGGAACTGGCCGGCTTCAAAATCCTGCCGGTAGATGAGGCTGAAGCCTGTGCTGCCAACTGCGTATGGATCAATGACCGGGTGCTGGTACCCAAAGGGTATGAAAAAACCAGGGCCATGATTGAAGACCAGGGATATGAAACCATTGCAGTGGATGTATCTGAATTCAGAAAACTGGATGGGGGCTTAAGCTGCCTGTCCCTGCGGTTTTAACCAGGGCCTGCATACAGCAGGGGCCGGGAGCCTGAAAAAAAATGCCGGAACCGCCCTGTGCATCTTTTACAAGGACGGTTCCGGCATTCAGGCAGCCACCAGACAAATAACACCACGTGCTATACCGGTCCGGTGGAAGCCATATGTTCCAAGGTTCTAGTCTTCTTCAATAACGATTGCGTCTTCTTCACACACTTCTACACAGCTCTCACATCCCATGCATTCTTCCGCATTGACCGGAACTGATTTTTCGTTTTCCATTTCAAATACTTCCACAGGACAAACGTCCACACATTCTTCACAACCAACGCATTTTGCTTCGTCAACAATTGGGGTAAATGCCATTTTTACAGCCTCCTAAAAATAATTAACATCATTCGATTATAAACCCATTTTTATATCAATTTTGATGTAACTGATTTAAAAAACGCTTTTATAACATGTCCTTTGGTAAAATCAAGCTTTTTATGCTTTTACCGCCACCCGGCAGACCACATGTCTTTTACCCGGCAGTCCGGTATGATTTTCAAGTTCCAACCCTGAAAAAATACCCACCTGGAGCCGGGCGAACATACTGCAGTCGTCCATGGCCGGCAACAGGTCTTCTGGCAGGTTATTCTGATTTTCCGGATATTGGTGTGTCACAATTTTTTCCAGTATATCCAAAAAATGATTTTGCCATTCAGGCCTGCGCACACAACCATGTTCATGCACTTTTATGTAACCAATGTCAAGGGCATTTATGAACCGGGGAGAAATTGCCGCAAGAAAGTCAAAAACCGCACTGCTGGTGGTGATAAGCACCATCGGCCGTTCACCTGCAAAAACGTTTTCTTCTCTGGCAAAAGCTGACCACGCCCGGATACGTGCACCTGTCATAGACAAACCTGGATCCCGAAACCGTATCTGAGCTGTATCCGGCACGATGGCATCCGGATCTCCTCTCAGATCTGCAAACAGCGCAGCCCGCCTTTTTTCCAGATCAGCCAGTTCAGCATCAACGGCTGCATTATGGGCATCAGTGATCTGGGCAATCTTTAAAAACAGCAGGGGATCAACAGAAGGTGACGTCCCGATCTTACCGGGCACATCCTGCCGGATCCTGGCCCGAAGCTCAGACTGAATGACACCGGGTCCGGCATCATCGATAAAATAGGGACTGTCCTTGAGCAAAGACTTCAGGTTCCGCTGATTGCCCTTGTGCAGTGCTGCCCAGTCCAGCCAGGCTGCCACCTGAGACTCCACCTGCCCAAGGCGGTCGTCTGAGGTGAAGACAGGGGTTGCCACTTTTTTTTCCACCAAAGGCTTCATCGGGGAATTTTTGGGCAGGTCTGCTGCCAGGGGCAGATATTGAAAATTGGGAAAAACCGTTGCCAAAGCCCTGCGCTGATGCTGGTCAACGTGGGAAAACGGAAAAAACACCATGTCCATCATCTTATACCAACCTTTTGATCATGTACCTGCACCCCTAAAGAAGCAAGCTTTTGTCTGATTTTGTCCGCGGTTTTCCAATCCTGGTTCTGCCGGGCTTCAGTCCGCTGCCTGAGAAGATGTTTCACATCAGTGGAATATTGTTTTTTTTTGCTGAAATCGCATACCTGCAGGATATTGTCCATATCCCTGAACCCATCCAGAAGCTGGTTTGCATCAGCAGAACTGACCCGGTTTCGGGTCACCAAAGCATTAATTTTCCTGACATTGGCCAGAAGCCCGGCTATGGCTACAGAAATTTTCAAATCATCTGCCAGGGCGGTTAAAATGCCGTGGCGGATATCATAGACCAGCTGGTCTGTTTCCCCGTTGGACATCCCCTCTGTCATATTCCCGGACCTGATTTTTTCCAGAATCGCAATACACCGGTTGATTTTGGCCAGGGTTGACTTTGCATCGGCAAGTGCCCGAAAAGATAATACCAGGCCTCTGCGGTAATGACCGGACAGAAGCCAGAAACGGATGGTTCTATCATCCCACCCCTGGTCTGCCAGGGTATCAAGGGTGATATCATCCATGGATTTTTTCCCCAGAGAACCGTCATATCTTACCGGGTTGCAATGCAGCCATATATTGGCCAGCTGCTGTCCGCATGCAGCCCTGGCAATGGCCCGTTCATTTTCATGGTGGGGAAATACCAGTTCCCGGCTGCCGGTATGGATGTCAAAAGGCACACCCAGACAGGCCATGGACATGGCAGCACATTGCAGGTGCAAAGAAGGCCTGACAGTGCCCCATTCCGTTTTCAGACCTATCCCATGGCGCAGCTCGGACAGGCGGACCCGCTTGAACAAGGTAAAATCTCTGGGGTTGTGTTTTTCATATTCATCCAGGTCCACAGTGCTTCCCAGCCTGATTTTATGGATATCCATCTTGGACAATTGTCCATATTCAGGGACACTGGAGATATCAAAGTACACGGAATGCAGTTTTTCATAAGCATGGCCCTGATTAAACAGTTTGCGGGTCAGATCACTCATATCAGCGAAGTGGTCTGATACTTTAGGGTACGCCTGGGCCTGTCGGATCCTGAGGCGCGCAAGGTCTTGGGCAAAAGCCTCTATATGGGGGGTGGTAAAATCCTTGAGGGAACAGCCGGCCTGTTTTGCACCCTGGATGGTGCGGTCATCATAATCGGTAATATTGACCACGTGGTTGACATCTATCTTATGAAAAGCCAGGTACCGTACCAGCAGGTCTGTGAAGACAAACCGTCTGAAACGCCCGGGATTCAGACGCTGGTATACAGTGGGACCACAGGTATAAATGGACACAGTGTCTGGTTTCAAGGGCTTGAACCGCTGTTTTTCCGCTGTAAGGCTGTTAAACAGGTTCAAATGTATTTTGTTTTTCACTGAGAACAGCGGTGTGGACAGATATCTTTCCCCGGAATCAGGAAAAATAACCACCACCACCCCTTTTTGCATCTGCCGGGCCTCTTTTATGGCAGCAGCCATGGCAGCACCGGAACTCATACCCACAAACAGCCCTTCACTGGATGCCAGTTGCCGGGCCGTATCAAAAGCCAGGTCATCATCTATATACAGCACCTGATCCAATCTTTTCTTATCAAAAATTTCCGGGGTATAGGATTCTTTCATATTCTTGAGCCCTTGAATCCCATGGCCCAAAAAGGGTTCGGCACAGACAATTCTGGTGCCGGGACTGTTTTCCTTAAAGTACCGGGAAAGCCCCATCAGGGTGCCTGACGTTCCCACTGTGGCCACCACACTGGATATTTTCTGATGTACCTGTGACACGATTTCCGGAGCTGTGGTATGATAATGGGCCTGCCAGTTGGCATCGTTGTTATACTGGTCAGTGATAAAATACGTATCCGGATTTTCCCGGGCCAGGCGGTAGGCTTCTTCAATGGCACCATCCGAGCCCAGATGCCGGGGTGTCAGAATGATTTTTGCCCCCCGGGCCCGAAGAATGTTTTTGCGTTCCTCGCTGGCATTCTCCGCCATGGTCAGCGCAAGATGATAGCCTTTCACCGCACATATCATGGCCAGGCCGATACCGGTATTGCCCGAAGTGGCTTCAATAACGGTTTTTTCTTTGGTGAGCTGGCCGGATGCCTCGCCTGCAGTGATCATGTAGAGGGCAGCCCGGTCCTTGACAGATCCTCCGGGATTCATGTATTCCAGTTTGGCCAGTATCTTCACCCCGGGCACAGGATTCATCCGCACAATTTCCACAACCGGGGTGTTACCGATGGCATCTATGATGGAGTCTATCATGGGGGTCCTTTTAACACGGGCATCCCGGGCTGGCCGATTTACAGGAAAAAGGCCGGATTCCGGCTTGACATTTACAACATAAGATGGCTTTATACAGTAATTTTAATGGTTGTGCAATTGATTACTGGAAGCTCCATGCGCTGTTTATTACCTCCCAAAAACCTGATTTTGTCCTTCATATCTGTTTTGCTGTGTTTTTTTGTATGCCTGACAAGTACAGGACAGGCAGTTGACCTGCCAAAAGATCCTGAAACCATTTCCTGGAATCTTTCAGCCATGATGGTCACTTATGATGACAAAAAAGATCTGTTCATTGCCGAGGACAATGTGGTCATTACCGGTGGAAAAACCCGCCTGGAAGCAGACTATGTTGAATTCTCAAATACAACCAGGGATGCTTTTGCCCAGGGAAATGTCAGGCTGATTTCCGGCGGAGATGTCATTTCCTGCAATGCCATGGAGATCAACCTTGCCTCCCAGACAGGATATATTCACAAAGGCACCATTTTTATCCAGAAAAACCATTTTTATATCCATGGTGAAAATATCCGCAAGACCGGCAAGATCACATACACTGCCCGGAAAGCATCCATCACCTCTTGTGCGGGTGACACCCCGGACTGGAAAATCACCGGCACAGATGTCAAAGTGACCATTGAAGGTTACGGATCGGCCAGAGACGCGACCCTGTGGGCAAAAAACATGCCGGCCCTGTATGCGCCTTTTCTCACATTTCCGGTGAAAACCAAACGCCAGACCGGTTTTCTCACCCCCAGAGTTTCTTCTTCCGACCGTTTGGGATTTGTATATGAACAGCCGTTTTTCTGGTCCATTTCCCCCAGCACTGATGCCACTTTGTATGCAGGGTATCTGTCGGACCGGGGCCCCAAAATTGCCGGGGAATACCGATATCTGTCCGATGCCCGGTCCAAGGGCCTGTGGCGCCTGGATTTTTTTTCCGATGACAAAATCGATGACGGAACTGATGCCACCAAAGATTACCGGTTCGATACCACCCCTGTGAGAACCAAGACAGACCGCTACTGGCTGCGCATGAAAACAGACCAGGCACTGCCCAATGATTTTTTTGCCAAACTGGATGTGGATGTTGTGTCTGATGCTGATTACCTGCTGGAGTTTAAAGACGGGCTTACCGGATATGACAATACCAACCAGATGTTTCAAGAGCAGTTTGGAAGGGGTCTGGATGAATATGATGACACCATCAGAAAAAACAGTGTGATCATTGACCGTACCTGGTCCCAGCACGCCCTGATAACCAGGGCCCTGTGGTATGATGATGTCATTGCCAGGCGCAGCAATACCCTGGATACCACCCTGCAGACCCTTCCGGGTGTGGAATTTGATGCCGTCCGCCAGCAGATAGGGTCCACTGATATTTATTATTCCCTGGAATCCGGGTTCACCTCTTTTTTCCGCCAGGATACCATAAACACGGCTGCTTCCCATCAGACAGATGCCAAAGTCAATGGACAACGTATGATTGTAAATCCCAGGTTTTTTTATCCCATGAAACTGGGAAAATCACTGGCTTTCCAGCCGTTTGTCGGTGTACATGCGACCGCCTACCATACAGACAGTTTTGTGGATATCAACAAAGACGATGACAGTCTCAGATTCCGGGGAATCTATGATCTGGGCACAGATATTTCCACCCGGTTGAACCGGGTTTTCACAGTGAATTCCGGATTTGCCGACAAAATCCAGCACCAGGTGACCCCGGCACTGGGGTACCGTTTTTTACCCCGGGTGGACCAGAAAGATCTGCCCTATTTTGATTCCCTGGATGACATCAAAAAAGAAAACACACTCACCTGGTCCTTGACCAACCGGTTTACCGCAAAAAAAACCATTGCCGGACAGGATCAGACCTTTGAAAACCAATACCGGGAACTGGGATGGATAAAATTCTTCCAGGACTATGATATCAAAAATGAGCGGGATGGCGCTGATGCCGAAGGCAGGCCCTGGTCTGATATCCAGATGGAAGCAAGAATCTTTCCTTTTTCTTTTTTGGCATTGCATACAGATGTGGCATGGTCCCCTTACACCTATGATTTCACCATCCTGAATATTGATACCACTGTGACAGACAAAAGAGGGGATGCCGTCACCACAGCCTACAGATATACCAAAGACAAAACAGAATATTGGTATACCAGATTCAAGGCACAGATTACCCCGGTTTTGTCTGCCTATTATTCCTTTGAACTGGATCTTGCCCGTGAAAATACCATTGAAACCCGCACCGGTATCATCCTGGATGAAGCCTGCTGGGTTATGGGCCTGGAATTCAAGGAGTCAGATACAGACAGACGGATCGCCTTCATGATTACCTTGAAGGGAATTGGAGAATTCAGCACCCGATGACACAATCCTTTCACTGGTTTGCCCTTTTGAGCAGGAGCAATTTTGAGCAGATGGTCTTTGACCAGGTTACCAGAAAAAAAATTACTGCGTTTTTGCCCAAAACCAGAAAACTCAGCCGTCGCAAAGACCGCAAACGTATCATTGAAGTTCCCTTGTTTCCCGGATATCTGTTTGTCAGATCCTGCTTTGACTCTTCCCATCAGCTCAGCATTTTAAAAACACTGGGGGCCGTCCGGATACTGGGAAATACCCAGGGTCCCACACCCATACCAGACACCCAGATTCAGTCCCTTAAAATCATGACCTCAGCAGGTACGGACCTGATTACCGGATCGTGCATCCAGTTGCAGAAAGGAGATCCGGTCATGGTGGTGGAAGGCCCGATGGCAGGCCTGAAAGGCGAATTTTTTCAGCATAAGGGACAGGGACGGGTGATTATTAAAGTCACGCTGCTCGGTCAGTATGCCGGGGTTGAGATAGATCGTGACAATGTTGAAAAAATACCGGCATTATTGTCATAACTCCTTGACTTTTTATAAATTTTTAAATAAACCCTTTCAACATGACACGCTGTTTCTTACAAAAATTATAGAGGATGTATGAACAAACTTGAATTGATTTCTACATTAAAAGACCGCACCGACCTGACCAAGACAGAAGCTGCAGAGGTGATAAAAATCTTTTTTGATTCTCTTTCCCGGGCCTTTATAGAAGGAGAACGGGTTGAAATCAGGGGATTTTGCAGTTTTCACATCAAAGAATACAAAAGCTATGTGGGCAGAAATCCCAAAACAGGAGAAAAAGTGAAGATTCCTCCCAAGCGGCTGCCTTTTTTCAAATGCGGAAAAGAACTTAAAGAACGGGTCGACTACTAGTTTTATGCCCCCCAAAGATACCGATTTTTCACCGGCAGTATCTGAACTGAACCAGATTATTGACAACAAAAAAATT
Organism: Desulfotignum sp.; assembly: GCA_011389575.1. Taxonomy (GTDB): domain Bacteria; phylum Desulfobacterota; class Desulfobacteria; order Desulfobacterales; family Desulfobacteraceae; genus Desulfotignum. The sequence continues at coordinate 45,126 of JAABUB010000005.1, forward strand.
CCCAGTGCCATGTTGTTCACCGGCAGGCCGGGAGCCGGCAGAAAACAGGCTGCCTTCAGGTTTGCAAAGGCCCTCAATTGTGCATCAGACAGGCATCCTCCCTGCAACCGGTGCCGGTCCTGTAAAAAAATTGACAGCCGGATGCATCCGGACATGGTGCTTGTGGATCTGCCGGATAAAAAAAAGGTTATCACCATTTCCCAGATCAGGGAAATGGAGGCATTGATTGCTGCAAGATCCAATGAGGCCAGATACCGCATGGTATTGATATCCCATGCCGATCATATGAACATCCAGGCCCAGAATGCACTGCTCAAGGCTTTGGAAGAACCTGCTAAAGGTACTTTTTTTATACTCATCGCCCGGGATGCGGCAACACTGTTACCTACCATCAAATCCCGGGTCCGCCTGCTGCAGTTCAGGCCCATAACCGGTGCTGCTCTGACAGACCATCTGTGCACATCCTTTTCAGCCGAGCCCCGGGCCGCCCGCATTGCTGCGGCCACAGCCGGATCAGATCTCGATCTGGCGTTGACACTTTTAAACATACAAAACAGGCCGGATCGGGCAGATACAAAAACAAGCCAGGCTGCACCTGCGCCAAAAATGGACTGGCAGGCAGGCCGCGCCTGGATAATCCAGCAGCTTTTTGGCTTGATATCCGGAACATCTGCTGCCAGAATACAAAATGCATTGTATTTTTCCTGGCAGTTGGGCCTGGATACAGAGCGCATTATGCCGGGACTGGCTGTCATGAGAACCTTTTTCAGAGATTTATGTATTTTCAGGCATGCGCCTGAAAAAATAGTTAACCTTGATTTTTTGGCTGTTTTTGAAGATATTGGTCCCCATATTGATGACAGCCAATGTCTCACCTGGATGACCGCCCTGCATGAAACAGAGCAGCGCATGGATTCCAACAGCTCTGTACGCATGTCCATGGATCGGTTTTTTTTGCGTATAATGCAGATATGAGGATTACAAGCCCATGATAAACGTGGCAGGTGTTAAATTCAAAACAGCCGGCAAAATTTATGATTTTGACAGCCAGGCCTTTGCCCTTGCAGAAGGTGACCGGGTGATTGTTGAAACAGAACAGGGCCAGGGATTCGGCATTGTTGCAAGACCCCCTAAAGAAAAACAGGAAAACAGCAAAAACTTCAAGCAGATTATCCGGATTGCCACCCCGGATGACTTTATCAAACGCCAGGAACTCATGGCTTTGGAACAAGAGGCCCATGCATTCTGCAATGCCTGCATCAGTGATCTGGGACTGCTCATGAATCTTTTTTGTGTGGAAAGTACCTTTGACCGGAACAAACTGACCTTTTTTTATACAGCAGACGGCAGAATTGATTTCAGACAATTGATCAAACTGCTGGTCAAAGAATACAACATCCGCATTGAAATGCGCCAGGTGGGCATCAGAAACCTGTCCAAACACTGCGGGGGCATCGGCAAATGCGGAAGGGAATTCTGCTGTTCCTCGTTTATGCATACATTTGAACCAATTTCCATAAAAATGGCCAAAGAACAGGGACTGTCGCTGAACCCCACAAAGATATCCGGCGTCTGCGGCCGGCTCATGTGCTGCCTTACCTTTGAAAACCAGACATACCAGCATCTGAAAAAAAAGATGCCCAGGCTGGGCAAAACCATTGCCCTGGAACAGGGCACAGGAAAAGTGGTACGCCAGAACATCCTCAAACAAAGCATTACTGTGCGGTTAGAGGACAGAACAGAAATAGAAACAAAGGTCTGTGAACTTAAATCATGATGTGTTACAGATATCAAACAAAATTTGCTGTGCACAATACGCACTGATTAGGATACGACATGAAAACCAGAACCCAGTTTTTCACCACCCCCATATATTATGTAAATGCCAAGCCCCATCTTGGCCATGCCTATACCACCATTGCAGCAGACGTAGCCACCCGGTTCAAGAAGATGGATGGCCATGAAACCTATTTTCTCACCGGCACGGATGAACACGGAGATAAAATTGTCCAGGCAGCCCAAAAACAAAACCAGACCCCAAAAGAATATGCCAATAAAATCAGCCGCCTGTTCCAGGACCTGTGGCCCAGGCTGTCTGTCCGAAATGACCAGTTCATTAGAACCACTGATCCGGCCCACATAAAAGTGGTAACAGACCTGCTCACAAAGATTCATGAAAAAGGCGATATCTATTTTTCCAGCTATGAGGGCCAGTACTGCTTCGGGTGTGAGCGCTTTTACCAGGACAGAGAACTTGTGGACGGCAAATGTCCGGACCATGGGGTTGCACCGTCCACCATCAAAGAATCCAATTATTTTTTTAAAATGGGACAGTACCAGGACTGGCTCATTGACCACATCAAAACCCACCCGGGATTCATCCATCCCGGTCAGTATGAAACCGAACTGCTGTCATTTTTAAAGGAGCCTCTGGAAGATCTTTGCATCTCCCGGCCCAAATCCCGTCTCACCTGGGGCATCACCCTTCCCTTTGACCACGATTATGTCACCTATGTCTGGTTTGACGCTTTAGTGAACTACATTTCCGCTTTGGGATACCCGGACGGGGCGTTGTTCAAAAAATTCTGGCCCTGTGCCCGGCATTTTGTGGCCAAAGACATCATCAAACCCCACGGCATATACTGGCCCATCATGCTCAAGGCAGCGGGCATAGATATTTATGCAGGCCTGAATGTCCACGGCTTCTGGAATGTCTCAGGCAGCAAAATGTCCAAAACCATCGGCAATGTCACAGACCCGGTGGCAGTCACTGACCAGTACGGGGTGGATGCATTCCGGTATTTTCTGATGCGGGAAATGGTCTTTGGGCTGGATGCCAATTTTACTGAAGATGTGCTTGTGTCACGGATTAATGCAGACCTGGCCAATGACCTGGGAAATCTGTTTTCCCGGGTGCTGTCCATGAACTTCCGATATTTCAAAGGGGTTGTTCCAACCATGTTACCGGCAGCTGATCTTTCTTTGGAAACTGATGCCTGCACAGCCATTCACAGTTTTCAAAAGGCCATGACCGGGTATGAATTTCACAAGGCCATAACTGCTGTGTGGCAGTTTATTTCCTGTATGAACAAGTATATAGATACGCATGAACCCTGGCAACTGGCCAAAGATGCAGACAAAAAACCTTTGCTGTCTGCTGTTATCTGCAATCTGCTGGAAGGCCTTCGCACCGTGGCCTGCCTCATTTATCCGGTCATGCCCGACACCAGTAAAAAAATGCTGCCCGCCCTGGGCATCAAGATTCCTGAAAACGGATTTTTCTCCCTGGATCGGATCCATATCTGGGGACAGATACAACCAGGCACCTGCCTTGCCAAACCGCAAATTCTGTTCCCCAGAATTGATGTACCCCGAAAAGAGGCTTCTGAACAGGAAAACCCTTCTGGAAAAAAAAAGAAACCACCGGTTGCAGCACCTGAACACAAACCCGAGATAACCATTGAGGACTTTGCAAAGATAGATCTGCGCACAGGCACCATCCTGGCAGCAGAAAAAATCGCCGGTTCAGACAAATTGTTAAAGCTGCAGGTGGACACAGGCAACCATACCCGTCAGATAGTCGCCGGTATTGGAAAATATTACGCCCCCGAAAATCTTGTGGAAAAACAGGTGGTGGTGGTGGCCAACCTCAAGCAGGCAACCCTGATGGGGGAAAAATCCCAAGGCATGGTCCTGGCTGCCGGCACAAAAAAAGAACTGATCCTGGCAGGATTTGATACACAGGTCCAACCGGGCAGTCCGATAAAATAACAGCACACACAAAACCGACAAAACAGGGCCTTTTGTCCGGGATTTACCAGGGAAAAAAACAAAACCGTGTATACCTACAAAAAACAAGATTCCTGGCGGGAGCACCAGGCAGAATTTATTTACCGCAAAAGAAAAAAACGGTTTTTCCGCAGTACTGCCAGAAAAACAATGGTACTTTTTCTGGTATGTTTTGCTTTTGTGGGAGCATGGCAGTATTTCAGCCTGCACAAGCACCTGCAGCCATTATACCGCAAACCTCCGGCCGGCAGCTCCCGGGTCACCCAGCCGGTGATTGAACCATTGCAACTGTCCCGGATCCAGGTCCGGGAAATGGTGCAGGACAAAAACCTTTTAAATGCCCGTAAAAACATCTTTTTTACAGACACCCCAGAAGAAAGCTTCCGCATTGTCACCTCCCTGGATCCGGAGCTGACCTCCTTTCTCACATCACGCCTGGACCATCTGAAAACCCTGACCCGGGGAAAGCCCAGGCAGATAGCCATGGTGGTCATGGATGCCAATCTGGGCCAGATCCTTGCCATGGCAGGATTTGACCTGGAAAACCCGGAAACCAACCCCTGCACTGCTGCCATCTTTCCGGCTGCCAGTATTTTTAAAATCGTGACAGCTGCTGCAGCAGTGGATGCCCTGGGATATACCCCCCAGACCCCTTTGTATTTTAACGGCAACAAATACACCCTGTACAAACGCCAGTTAAAGGATGTAAAAAACAAATATACCATAAAAGTTTCCCTTGCCAGTGCATTTGCCGACTCCATCAACCCGGTTTTCGGCAAACTCGGCCGGACCTATCTGGGAAAGGAAACATTGTCTGCCTATGCCCGGGCTTTCGGGTTCAACCAGACCCCGCTAACAGACCTTGTCTTTGAGGGGGGCCGTTTTTCCATAAAGAACGACAACTTCCATCTGGCGGAACTGGGATGCGGTTTCAACCGGGATACCCTTATTTCACCCGTATTTGGTGCCATGATGCTCACGCCCCTGTTCAACCATGGACAAATCCTTTTGCCTGCCGTTGTCACGCAGGTGACCAATGCCAAAGGAGAAACCGTGTATAAACACGCCAGAGAACACCTTGCATCAGCCATAGATCCTGCATCAGCCGCCGCCATTATCCAGCTCATGGAAAAAACCGTTTCCCGGGGAACCGCCAGAAAATCATTTGGCAGATTTTCCAGGGACAAAACCCTTTCCAGCCTGGTCATCGGCGGCAAAACAGGATCTCTTTCCAACCGGGAACATACCATAAAATATGACTGGTTCACCGGGTTCGGCAAAGAAAAAACCGGTACCCGGGCCATTGTGGTATCCATTGTGGTGGGCCATGGCAAATACATCGGTACCCGGGCACCCACCCATGCAAGATCAATATTAAAACACTATTTTGCCACAAAACAGGCATCGTCATCCAGTTGAAACCAACAGCATGAGAGGACACATGATATCCAAAACCATCCACCGGTTAAATCACCTGACCACCTGTATTTTACAGCACATCCATGTGGGAAAATCCCTGGACCAGGTAGGAGAAAACAGTCTGATTTTCTTTCCTTTTCTGCCCAACCACCTGTCATGCGGTATCTGTGCGCTGGTGGCCTTCAAAGGTGCTGATCATAAACCACAGCTGATTGACCTGAAGGAACAGGTCGCCCACATTGAATCACTTACACTCTATGCTGATACCCTTGATACCCTGGCTGACTACGAACAGTTTCTGGGAGGAGATGCGCTTTTAACCCGAATGTGGGAATCAGCCCAGTCTTTGAAACAAGAATCAATATTCCGGGAGGTGTTTTTTAATGTCGATCATGTAAAGTCCCTGTCTGATACCATAAAAGCAATCTTTCAGATCATCAGTACCCAGCAGGCCCGGTTCAAACAGGCAAAACCAGAACTTTCCCCCCGGGCAATGGAGGTAAGTTCACTGCGGATCGAAAAACTCAAAGATATCTACTGGTGCCTGAAAAAAGAGGTTATGGACAACATTGCAGCCATAAAATCTCTGGCCCTGGATTTGCCCCGCACCCCTGAGGGAATGGTGGTTTTCAAACGCATCAATGCCGTACTTAACAGCATTGACCGTTTGGAGGTAAGGGGCCGGGATTCCGCCGGTATTTCAGTAATGTTCACCCTTGACACACCGGAATTTGAAAATTTTCGCCGCCGTGTTGCCACAGAAGGACTTTCTGATATTTTAAAACAGCGGACCAACCACACCATCCTTTCCAATAACAGCATCAATATCCACCATACGGCCTGTCGGAAAAAAGACCGGGTATCCATTTCATTTGTATACAAATTTGCAGCAGAGGTGGGTGCGCTGGGAGACAATGCCGCCTTTATCAGAAGCCAGATCAGAAATGATCTTGTTTTTCAGCTTCTGATGGAATTTTGCGTTGCCTCCAACTCGATCAGTGCCCATACCAGATGGGCCTCTGTAGGAGATATCACAGAAGCAAACTGCCACCCTGTGGACAATACTCCCACAGACCGGGAAATTGAAACATCCGGTACCATCCATGTCTGCCTTAACGGAGATATCGACAATTACCTGGAACTTAAGACGGAATATGAGGCCAGGCACGATAAAATTCACCCGGACATCAATACCGACACCAAACTGATCCCCTTGCAGATCCAGCACTATCTCAAGCAGGGGGCGGACATTGAAGAGGCTTTCAGGATGGCGGTCAGCGACTTTGAAGGTTCCCATGCCATTTCCATGCACACAGACCTGGCACCCGGCAAAATATTTCTTGCCCAGAAAGGCAGCGGTCAGGCAATTTTTGTGGGAATTGCCTCTGACCACTACATGGCTGCTTCCGAACTATACGGTATTGTGGAAGAAACCCCGAATTTCATTAAACTCAACGGCACAGACAAAGGACAGATTGCCATTCTGGACCAGAATTCTTCAGGCGGTGTCCAGGGTATCCGCTCCTTTTATTACAATGGAGACAGTATCGCTCTTCAGGAACAGGATCTGCAGACCAGTCAGATCACCTCCAGGGACATCGACCGCCAGGAATTTTCCCATTATTTTCTCAAAGAGATCTGTGAAGCCCCGGAATCTGTGGAAAAAACATTAGAAAACAAATTTACACAAAATCCGGCCACGCATTTGTTTAAAATTCGGCTGGGAGAACAGGTCATGCCCCGGATTATCCAGGAAGAACTTGCCGCAGGAAAACTGCAGAAAATTTATTTCATCGGCCAGGGCACTGCAGGGGTGGCAGCCCAGGGATGTGCTGACCTGCTCACCTGGTATCTGGGAGACCGGCACATTGATATCCGGGCCTTGAAATCCTCGGAGCTCTCCGGTTTCTGCATTGTGGAAGGGGATGATCCTGCCACAGCCATGGCCAATACCCTGGTGATAGCCATCAGCCAGTCCGGTACCACCACAGATACCAACAGGACCGTGGACATGATCCGTTCCTGCGGCGCCAGGACCCTGGCCATTGTTAACCGCCGGGATTCAGATCTCACCTTCAAAGTGGACGGGGTGCTGTACACCAGTTCCGGCAGAGACGTTGAAATGTCGGTGGCATCCACTAAGGCGTTTTATTCCCAGATTACCGCAGGCGCCATACTAGGGTTGCACATTGCCGCCATTACCGGGACCAGGTCACCGGAATTCATCACTGAAGAGATCCAGGAGATGTTGTCCATCCCGGACAAAATGCGCGTTGTCTTAAACATGCGGGACCAGATCCGGGAATCCGCCTTTCGCCTGGCAGTCACAAAAAACTACTGGGCCACAGTGGGATCAGGTGCCAACAAAACCTCGGCTGATGAAATCCGCATTAAATTGTCAGAACTGTGTTACAAAACCATTTCCTCGGATTTTGTGGAGGACAAAAAACATATTGACCTGTCATCGGAACCGTTGATCATCATATGTGCCGCCGGCACACGGGAAAGCGTTCTTGGCGATATTATCAAAGACACCGCCATTTTCCATGCCCATAAAGCCACACCCCTGGTCATTGCCACCGAGGGAGAAGACCGGTTTGATCTGTATGCAAGAGACGTTTTCAAAGTGCCCCGGATAAAAGAACAGTTCGCCCCCATACTCAATACCCTGGTGGGCCATATCTGGGGGTATTATGCGGCCCTTGCCATCAACGAAGGTTCCAGATTCATGTACCAGTGCCGGGCTGATGTCCAGGAGATGCTGGATGAATTCACCGCCATGGGGCATGATGCATATGAAGTGCTCCTGGAAAAAAAATTCAGAGAACACATTGCAGCCTTTTATAACCAGTTTTCAAAAAAACGCAGAGAAAATGCTTTCCCGGCTGCCATGGGACTGGATAATGTGGCCAATATCACCCTGCTGCTCAAATATCTGTCCGGCAGACTGCCGGTGTCTGATTTTGAAATTGATTTTATGACCAAAGGCACCCCTTCTAATATGCTCAATGCCTTTTTTGAAAATCTGGGATTTGCCATCAACAATATGGCCAGGCCCGTGGATGCCATCAAACACCAGGCCAAAACCGTTACCGTTGGCACCAGCAGAATAAAAGAAACCTTTCAGGGACTTGTGTTTGATGAACTGGGGTTTCATGATATCCAGATTTCCCAGATCACCAATAAAAATGTGCTGGTTATCAAAAATCTCCAGGAAGTCATTGCCAGAATCAACGGGGGCCTGCTTTACCAGGTGACGGGACTTAACCTTTTGGGAGAAGTCACCCCTGACACCAGGATACATGTAAAGGAAAAAACCGGGACACTGAAAAATGAAACCTCAAGGGTGGAAACCGATCCCCAGCTCAAAGGCACCAAACACATTATTGTCCGGGAAGGTAACGTGTATATCGGCAAAGGCCGCAAAGACAAAAAAAGTATTCTGGTGATCCCGGTATTATCTGCTTCCCCGGCCACCCCCAATATCATTGAATTCATTTTGTCTTTGAATGTGGATTTCAAGCCCTCTGAATCCGTATCCCTGCTCAAGAAAATCAAGGCCCTGGGCGGCAAATACACCCGACTGAAGGACTGGGTTCTGGAAAGCGAAAACATTGTATGGGATGACAAATTCCTCAACCTGGTACCAGTGGAAAACCTGTTCGGAGACACTGCCGAACAGGTGGTGGAAACCATTATTCAGAAAATCAAGTAACTTCTTTCCAAATGCACAAGGTACCCGCAGGGGGCGGGTTTCGCTCAACCGAACAAAATCATGTTACATGCGGTTATCCGGGGGTCATGCCCGGGCCAGCACCAGCACATCCACCCTGTTGGCACCGGCAGCCAGAAGGACCCGGGCAGCCTCGGCACAGGTAGCGCCGGTGGTGTATACATCATCCACCAGCAAAATATTGCGATCTTTGATGGCAGCCGTATCTGTCACCTGAAACGCGTTTTTCAAATTTTTGCGGCGCACTGCAATGTCAAAACCGGTCTGGGGACTGGTATATCTGACCCGCTTCAAAGAGGTTGTGTCCACCTTCCACAACGGCTTTGTCCCATGGATTTTGCAATATGTTTTGGCAAAACCGCGCACCAGCAGAAAAGACTGATTAAATCCCCGCTGGCGCAGTTTTCTGGTATGCAAGGGGATGGGCAGGATACGGTGAATCTCTTTATTTTCAAAAAACCGGGAAAATGCATCAAACATCAACGGCTCAAAAAACCGGGTCAAAGAAAGCCTGGCCTGGTATTTAAAAAGGGGCAGGATATCCCGCACAAGCCCCTGGTATGCAAGGGCAGCCCGCACCCGGCGTATCCGGGGCAGCCTTTTTAAACAGGTTTCACAAAGATGGTTTTCCCCCGCATCAAACATATGTCCGCACCGGGTGCAAAAAGGCGGTTCAAACAGAGGCAGCCCCCTGGCAAGGCATTGTTTGCAGAAACATGCCTGGCCGGTATACGGTCCTGCCGTGCCCGGATTTAGCAGAATCCGGCAGTTCAGGCACAGGTAGGGAAACACAAGTGCCTGAAAGAACCGGGCGGTCTTTGTCAGGTGCCGGCCAAAAGTTTTTCCTTTATTATTTGTGAAAACCCGGAGCATGAGACATCCTTTATCCCAAAGAGACTGCCGGCCAGATCCGGGGTGAGACAGCCCCCGGAGCAATGCCCAGCCCGCCCACCTGGGCAGCCGGGGCAACATTATCCGCCAGGGTGCATACTGCGCTGGCGCAGCGCTTCATACATGGCCATACCGCCGGCAACCGAGGCATTAAGGGAATTTATGGGACCTTTATTGGGAATGGATACCAGAAAATCACATTCCTTGCGGACCCCGGGGCGGATCCCCTTGTGTTCTCCCCCCACTACCAGGGCCAGGCAGCCTGTCAGATCAGCCTGAAACAGCCGTGTATCCCCCCCGGCATCCAGGCCTGCTGTCCAGGCCTGGTTTTCCTTTAAGGTGCGCAAAGTAGCGGCTGTATTGGTTACAATAAAAATCTGTGCGTGTTCCATGGCCCCGGCAGAGGCCCTGGAAACCCCGGGAGTCGGCAAAGCTGAACGGTTTTTGGGAATCATGATGCACTCCACACCCGTGCACAGGGCAGTACGGATCAAAGCCCCCAGGTTCTGGGGATCCTCGATCTGGTCCAGCACAAGGGCCAGAAAAGAGCCCTGCCGGCTTTTGATCCAGGGCACGATATCAGAGCCTTTATACACCGGAAATACAGATGTTCTGGCGGCAATGCCCTGGTGGGCATCTGACTGGCTCAGTTCCTCCAGGTGTCCGGCATCTGTAACAACCACCTTTATGCCTGCAGCAGCAGCCAGAGACACAATTTTATCCCCCCGTTTACCAGACCGGCTTTGGGAAATAAAAATAGTGTCAAACCAGCGTTTCGCTGCCTTGAGGGCCTCATACACACTGTGAAATCCAAAAAGTATTTCTGTGTTTTTTTTACCTGTATTTTGTCTGCCTGTATGTTTTATCAACTGGTTTCCATTTCTTTTTCAAAAATGTGACACAATTGCGCAAATGCGGTTTCCAGGTCATCATTCACCAGCACATATTGAAACATATGTTTTTGTCTGATCTCTTCTTTGGCATTTTTCAGGCGCCGGGCAATGGTTCGGGGGTCATCTGTGCCACGATTTTCCAGGCGGCGGCCCAGCTCTTCAAGCGAAGGCGGCATGATGAATACCGATACCGGATCCAACCCGGAAGCCATGATCTGAGCTGCCCCCTGAACATCAATGTCCAGCAGCAGGATGCTCCCGTTTTCAAGCTGTTCTTCCACAAAAGTGCGGGATGTGCCGTAATAATGGCCATGAACCCTGGCCCATTCCAGCCAGAGGTCTGCATCGATCATATCCACAAATTCAGATTCATGGATGAAAAAATAATCTTTGCCATGGGTCTCCCCCGGCCGGGGTGGGCGGGTGGTATGGGACACGGAATAGGAAATCTCTGGAAATTTTTTCAAAACCTGTTTTATGAGTGTTGTTTTACCAGCGCCTGACGGAGCGGATATCACAAACAACCGTCCTTTTCTGGCCATGCTATTCCTCTTCCTGTGCTTCCCCGTCCTTTATCAGGGACGCAAACCGGGAAGCCACAGTCTCTGCCTGGATGGCTGATAAAATCACATGGTTGCTGTCCGTGATTATGATGGCACGGGTTTTTCTGCCGTGGGTGGCATCGATGAGGCAGCGCTCATCTTTTGCTTCATCCTTGATACGTTTCATGGGACTTGAATTGGGTGACAAAATGGCCACCACCCGTTCAGCCACAACTGTATTACCAAAACCAATATTTAACAGCACCTGTTCCATATCATTTTTCCACCCTGAAATAATCATCTGATTTGCGCACGTATGTCTTGCCTGATCCGGGACAGGCCTGTTTTATTGTGCAAATCCGCCCCCCTGGCATATCAACGCCGAAAATTGCGTTACTCAATATTTTGTACCTGTTCCCGGATCTTTTCCAGCCGGGATTTCAAATCCACTATTATATGCGATAATTGTGCATTGCCTGCCTTGGAACCGATGGTGTTGAATTCCCGGTTAAATTCCTGGATCAGAAAATTCAACTTCTGTCCCTGGGACCGAGCAGCTTTCATCACATCCCGGAACTGCTGAATATGGCTTGATATGCGGACAATTTCCTCGGACACATCACTTTTATCCGCCAGAATGGAAACTTCCTGGGCCAGCCGTACCGGATCAATACCCTCTTTGTCTGGTGCCAGCCTTTCCAGACGTTCCTCCAGTCGTTTTTTATAGAGAACGGGAATTTCTTTTGCCTGTTCTTTTACCAGAACCATCTGATTTTCAATGGCATCCAGTCTGGCTGCCAGATCCTGGTACAGGTTGGTGCCTTCTTTTTGCCGCATCTGGTCCAGTTCCCGGGCAGCATTTTTTACAGCTGCCGACACCACCTGCCACAGCAGCTGCGAATCCAGTTGTTTTGGTGCCGGCACAATAATATTTTTTGCACAAAGAATCTGGTCCAGTCCGGGTTTTTCTGGAAGGTTCAGGCATTTGTTTATCTGCTGCAGGGCCTGAAAATAGGCTGCCGCTTTTGCCTCATCCACTGCAAACTGATCCGATTCCGGAGAATCATCCTGGACAGTGATGCGGATTTCCATACGGCCCCGATGGTGGTATTGGGAAATGATCTTTTTAATATCCTCTTCAAAGGCCTGGCAGGCCTCGGGGAGGTATACATTAAAATCCAGATGCCTGGAGTTGAAGGATCGCACGATCACTTCTGCTGTGATGGTTTCCTGGGTGTGGCCGGCTTTTGCAAACGCGGTCATGCTTTTTATCATGAATGTTTCCTTTTAACAGCTGTAAGATCTTGCATGTATTTGTCTCTCACCTGTTCCAGAAACCGGATAATATCAGGGCCGGCATAATCCGGATAGGTCCAGTCCAGAGGGACAAACTCCTGGCGTGTATACATCAGGGTCAGGTCTGCATATATGTTTTCACCAATATAAATTCTGTGGGAATAGTCCTTTCCCGTAGCCAGAACAAACCGGGAAGGCAGCAGATACCCGGGATCGATATTGACCCGGCGCAGATTTTCACAGCTGAACCGCTCTTCCACTGCATTGGTTGCCTGTTTGACAGATGCCAGTTTTGCCTGGTCCATGAGGGGTTTAAAGGCCAGCACCCGCCTGAAAAGGGGGGTTCCCATTTCTTTGTGGTAGTAGCCGGTATAATTGAAATCCAGCCATCTGGAAATCAGATCCACAGGCCCGCCAATGGTTTCCAGAAAAGCGAACACCTGTGCAAACAACGGCTTTTCTTTCATGAAAACCGACATCACAAGCTTGGCTGGATCTGGTGGTTTCGGCACGCTCATGGGGTGACAGGTTTTGCCTCTTCCACAAGCATGATGGGGATATCGTCTTTGATCTCATACAAAAGCAGACAGGAGTCGCACACCAGCCCGTCCTGTGTTTCTGTCATCCTGATGGGCCCCTTGCATTTGGGACAGACCAGAATGTCCAGCAGGTCTTTGGAAATACCCATTTTTTTCTCCTTATTATTCTAATATTTGTTCATTCCATGATTCATGTACCGGCACTTGCTGGTGCAGCCTGCAGCGTGGCCAAGGTGTAAAACACCCCTTTGCGCCCCATGAGCTGGGCCCGGGTTCCCTGCTCGGCAATGGTGCCGTTTTTCAATAAAACAATACGGGAAGCATAGTCAATGGTGGACAGCCGGTGGGCAATGACAAAGGATGTCCTGCCCTTCATAAGGTTTTCCAGGGCTTTTTGCACCAGCTGTTCCGCCTGGGAATCCAGGGCTGAGGTTGCCTCATCAAGGATCAGCACAGGTGCGTCCTTGATCAGGGCCCTGGCAATGCATATGCGCTGTTTTTCTCCGCCGGACAGCCGGGACCCCAGCTCTCCGATCAGGGTATCATACCCCTTGGGAAATCCGGTGATAAAGTCATGGGCATAGGCGGATTTTGCAGCCGCTGTTATCTGTTCATCAGTTGCATCCATGCGGCCGTAGCGGATATTGTCCCGCACGGTTTCATTGAACAAAATAGGCTCCTGGGTCACAATGGAAATATGGTCCCGCAAAGATTTTACAGAAAGGTCCCTGACATCTTTTCCCCCAACGGTTACCCTGCCTGCGGTCACATCATAAAGCCGGGGCACCAGATTCACCAGGCTGGTTTTGCCGCCGCCGCTCATACCCACAATGGCCAAAACCTCCCCCGGTGCAACCGTAAGGTTGATGTTTTTCAATGCAGGAGCTTCATTCAGGCCATAGCTGAAAAAGACTTTTTCAAAGGCCACATCCAGGGTTCTGCCCCTGAGAACTCCGGGGTCGGGCTTTTCTTTTATGGTCTGTTCTTCTTCCAGCACATCAAAAATCCGGGAGGCTGCTGCCGTCCCTTCCTGGATGGTATTGTTGAGTTTGGATATTCTTTTCACCGGGTCATAGAGCATCATGACAGCGGTTAAAAAGGAAAAAAAGATGCCCGGGGTGGAGGTACCGTTGATGACCCGCAATCCCCCGAACCAGATGATAAAGGCAATGCCCAGGCCCCCCAAAAACTCCATGACCGGTGAAGACAGGGCCTTGACCATCACTTTTTTCATTTCCAGCTGGAACAGGCGGCCGGTTTTTTGCCTGAACCGCTTTTTTTCAAAAGTCTGGAGATTGAAAATCTTGATAATTTTGCTGCCGGTAAATGTTTCATGGAGAAATGAATTGAGTTCCGCCATGGTTTCCTGGGTGCCGATGGAAAATCTGCGCACTTTTCGGCCGAACACCAGAATGGGATAAAATGCCAGGGGCAGGACAACAAAGGCACCGCAGGCCAGCTGCCAGTCCCGGTAGAAGATCACGAACAAAAAGGCGATAATGGAAAAAAAATCCCGGAATATATTGATCACGGCCGTGGATACCATGCCTTTGACAATGTTTACATCATTGGTAATCCTGGACATGAGCGCCCCTGTTTTTTCTTTTTGTATAAAAGCCAGGGGCAGGTCTGTGATCCGTTCGTACAAAGAATCTCTGAAAAACCGGATGATGCGCTCTCCGATATGGTTCATCAGATACTCCGACCCGAATGTGCCCATGCCCTTGAGCAGAAACACCAGCACCGCCAGTCCTGGAATCAGAACCAGCATTTCCCGGTTCCGGGCCACAAAAATATCATCAATCACCGGTTTGACCAGAAATGCCATGGCCCCGTTGGCACCCGCCACCACAACCATGCACAGGGCTGCTATGACCAGCCGCATCCGGTATTTAAATACCAGATCAAATATCTTTTTGCGCCGGCTCTTGGACAAACCGGGGTGTCTTTTCTCCATAAACCTTTATCTTTGGTTCCAGACCTATTGTCAATCATTTAAAAACATGAGAGCATATGTTCCCATGACAAAGATCGCCTTTATACCCAATTTTCTGGCATTTTACAATATTCTCTGGACCGCTGCCCTGCCTTTTTTGCGAAAAAGCCCCAGGCTGACGGATTCTTTTGCCCGGCGGATGTGTGCCGCCCATCTGGCACCGGCGGATCTCTGGATCCAGGCAGCCTCGGCAGGGGAAGCACTTCTGGCGGTCAGCCTGATCCGGCATCTTTCACCAGACAGCCCTGTTACAGTGCTGGTCACCACCACCACAAATCAGGGTATGCAGATCCTGAAGACAGAACAATCCAGGGCCTTTTTCCATCCCCATGTATCAGTATCACTGGCATGGTTTCCCTTTGATGTACCCCGGGTGGCGCAGGCAGCGGTAAAACAGGTAAATCCCAAAGCCATGGTGCTGCTGGAAACCGAACTGTGGCCGGCCCTTTTGTATTATTTGCGGCAAAACCGCTCACAGATACTGGTGGTCAACGGCCGCATGTCCAGAAGAAGCAGCCGCGGCTACCAATGGACAAAACCTTTGTGGTCACAGGTCAGCCCCCACCATATTCTGGCTGTTTCCGACCCGGATGCTGACAGGTTCCGCAGGATATTTTGCCGGGCAACAGTGTCCACCATGCCCAACATCAAATTTGAATCCATTGGTCCCCTGCCCCCGGAAAAAACAGGGCCTCCTTTGGCAGACATGTTCCCCTGCCCCCTGCCGGTGTCCATTTTTGCATCCATCCGCCGCCAGGAGGAAAAGCAGGTTCTTCAGATGGTCCATCGCATTCTCGACAAATTTCCCCATCAGGTGGTGGCGATTTTCCCCAGGCACATGCACCGGCTCTCCGCCTGGAAACGCAGGCTCAACAGACCCGGGCACCGGTTTTACCTGCGCTCCCGGGTAACAGCCCCCCTTTCCTCTCCCGGCATCATCCTCTGGGACCGGTTCGGAGAGATGCGCAGTGCCTTTGGCCATGCTGATGTGGTGTTCATGGGTGGCAGCCTTGCCCCTCTTGGGGGTCAGAATTTCATGGAACCGCTTCTCCAGGGAACACCTGTGGTGACCGGCCCTTTCTGGGATGATTTTTTCTGGGTGGGAAAAGCGGTGTTTGATACCGGGCTTGTGGAAAGAAAAACCAACTGGCACGCGGCAGCAGATACCATGACACACCACCTGTTACACCCGGGGGACAGGCAGATCCGCCGACAAACCGCGTTGGCCTATGTCACTGCCCGGGCCGGCGGTGCGGACATGGCCTGCCAGGCTATCCTGGCAGCATTATCAGGTGCCTGAGCAGTCACTTACGGCAGGGGGCGGACCAGATCCTGAATACGGCCGGTGTGTGTGGCTTCAAGAAATGCATCCCCCAGAACCCGTCCCATGTCAGCGGCCTTTTCCCAGGCATTTACCCGTACCTCATCCTGTCCCATGAGACGGGTAAAATCTTTTCTGTCCGGGATCCGGCCAAAGGGAAGGCGTGATACAAATTTTTCAGACGGTGCCACAAGAATGATCCGGTCGGCATCTGATCCGTTTACTCTCCGGTTGACATTTTTTTTATCAAACCATCCCGGAATAATATAGGGATAAAAATGGGGATAGAGAATGAATCCTTTCCGTTCGGAAGACAAGGCAAAAGCGGGATGATAATCCAGTATGCCGCCGTCTCTGTACATGCCTGAGGGTGCGCCGGGAATATCGGACACCCCTTCCATAACATAGGGAATCGCACCGGATGCAGTCAGGGCCGGCTGAAAATTCTGTTTCCCAAGAGGTACAAACCGGGTTGGAAAATTTGAAAAATCCACTGCCCGGGTGTCAAATTGCGGGTGGTGAAACACAAACCGTTCCAGATACAACCGCTGCAGCTTCCGGGACACCCGGTTCACCCCGACCCCTGCCACAATGCCCAGTAACTGGACCAGCCGATGCCTGGAAGCCAGCATATACCGGCAACGGACCGCTTCGAAAGCGATGCGGATAAACGGATGGCGCAGGATGTCCTCCACCCGGGTCTGGTCAAGAAACGCTTTCATGATACGCTCAGATTCACGCGTGACCTGGGCAGGGGTCACCCGGCCCTGGTAATACTGATGGATATAGGCATGCTTCAGGGCATCAAAGGCCAGGGCCGGATTTTTCCGGGCAGCTGCGGCAAATTTCCAGGCACCGATGGAGGTGCCCAGAACCAGCAGCGGATCTTTGCGGTCTTTGAACCAGTGGGAGAATATGGCGGTATCCAGGCCGTGGAGCACCAGCCATTTGGCAGCACCCGAAGCCCCCAGCACCAGGTGGATATCATCCGGGGACAACCCGTTCGTCCTTATATGTTCATAGGCAGTCTTTCCCGCCAGCACCACCAGATCGCCTGTTTTTTCACCCATACTGCTGCCATGCCTCCTTATGTCATACAAATAAAAAAAGATAGTTTTAAAGTGTAAAGAATGTATAGCAGGCAGGTACTATACCATTGACCGTTTCACCATTCAATGGGCGTTTTCCCACCCTGGATATTTGCAATAGTAGCGTGTACGCTACTATTGCAAATATCCAGTTCCCACCAGGCAGAGAAATGTCACATGGTGATCTCATCCCCCGCTCTTGTTCTTCGACCCGTGGGGGGCGGTGCCGGTTGCCCTCACCCGTCTGTCCCGGTTGACAGGGTGTAGGGCATGGCGCAGCTAAACGGCAAAAACTGCGGGCAGGTATGTCCTCAAACAGTTTGCCGTTCTTAACGCTGCGCATGCCCACACCCTGTAACAACCATACCAGAATGGGATGCGAGCAACCGGCACCGCCCCCCACTAGCCGCTGACAAAGTCCGACGACAACCGGTAGAATAGAACTGAGGTTTGTGGCAGATTGTCTGGACTTATGGCTGCAAATTCTGTATACAGCCCTTTTAATTTTACACAATTATGATCAAAATATGGACAGGAGAAACCATGGACAACGCAATACATCCCGGCACACTGGCAGTATGGGGCGGGGAAGCGCAATCTTTGATGCAGGGTGCCACCCAGGTGCCGGTGGTTCACAGTGTGTCTTTCGGATACAAAGACCTGGATGAATGGATCCAGGTTGCCCAGGGGGAAAAACCCGGCCACATTTATGGCAGAAACACCAACCCCACGGTCCAGGCATTTGAAGAAAAAGCGCGGCAGATGGAAGGGGGCGAAGCTGCCACCAGCGCTGCCACCGGCATGGGCATCATCAGCAGTGCCCTGTTCGGTCTGCTGTCTCCCGGGGACCGGATTGTATCTGTAAAAGACACCTATGGCGGAACCAACAAGCTGTTTATCGAATTTCTGCCCCGGTTCAAGGTGGATGTGACATTGTGCGACACCACGGACCATGAGGCCATTGAAGCGGAAGTGGCAAAAGGGTGCAGACTTTTGTACCTGGAAACCCCCACCAACCCCACCATCAAAGTGGTGGATCTGGAACGGCTGATCACGGCGGCCAGAAAGGCAGGGGCCATTGTGATCGTGGACAACACCTTTGCCACCCCCATCAACCAGAATCCACTGCAGTACGGGGCGGATCTGGTGCTCCACAGTGCCACCAAATTTCTGGGAGGCCATGCCGATGCCTTAGGCGGGGTGATCTGCGGGGACAAACACCTCATAGAGCAGATCTACCATTTCCGGGAAATCAACGGGGCCACCCTCCACCCCATGTCAGCCTATCTGCTGCTGCGGGGCATGAAAACCCTGCACCTGAGAGTTGCCCAGCAGAACAAAAGCGCCCTGGAAATCGCCCGGTTTCTGGCAGATCATCCAGCCGTGGGCCAGGTAAACTACCCGGGCCTGGAATCCCATGAAAATCATAACATCGCACGCCAGCAGATGCGCGGGTTCGGGGGCATGCTCAGTTTTGAGCTGAAACAAAACTCTTTGGCGGCGGTAAAAAAATTTCTTCCCCGGCTGACATTTGCCCATGCCGCAGCCAACCTCGGGGCGGTGGAAACCATTGTGGGTCCGCCGGTCACCACCAGCCACGTGGAATGTACTGCACAAGAGCGCGCTGCCATGGGTATCCCCGAGGGCCTGATCCGGTATTCCACCGGCATTGAAGACACCCTGGACCTGATCGCCGACCTGAAACAGGCCCTGGAGGGCATATAGCCAGCAAAAACGCCGCTCAACCGTGACCCGTGGTAGACATCACGGATTCCTTTTGTACAGCGGGAGCCCCCCGGTGGTGGCTTCCTGCAGGACTGTCAGAGCCCTCAAGGGTCTCAGGTCGCCAGGAAGCTGCTACCGGGGGCGCCTCCCCTGCATCACCGGGTCCGCCCCATTCAACGCTGTCCGGCACCGAACAGACCGCCAACAGTCTTTTGCAAGGGAGCCTGACACCGATTTGTCCTTGACATGGTGGTTAAACTTGCCATAATACGTATCATATATTGAAACGTTCGTCTTTCAATGCGTGACAGATTGCTTTGGTGAACCGCATATGGTGGAACATAAAAACAGGACTGAAAAAAAATATTACAACATTGCCTCCCTTGAAAAAGGCATCCGGATGCTGGAGCTTCTGGCAGCCCATGGAGAGTTGAGCGTGAGTGAAGCTGCCCGGCTTATGGACACCAACCGGGCAGGCAGCCACCGGTTTATTTCCACCCTCAAGGATCTGGGGTATGTGGAAAAAAACAGCAGCAACAAATACCAGCCCACCCTGAAAATCATGGCATTGTCCCAGAAGGTGGCGGACCGGTTCGAGATCCGGCGCATGGCCAAACCCCATATGCACCGGCTGTCCATGATGTACAAGGAAACCATCAACCTCGGGCTGTTCAAAAACCAGGAAATCATCCACATCGACAAGATCGACAGCCTGGAGGTGCTCCGCATGGACTCTGCCCTGGGGGACAAGGCCCCGGCCTACTGCACTGGGCTGGGGAAGTCCATTTTGGCCTTTCTGCCGGACCATGAACTGGATCACTATGTGAACACGGTTGACCGCCGGCCCCTGGCCCCCAACACCATCACTGACAAAGATGAGTTTCTGCAGGAGCTGTCCCGGATCCGCCGAAACGGCTATGCCATTGACGATGAAGAAATGACCATCGGGCTGCGCTGTATTGCGGCCCCCATCTTTGATCACAACCATTATCCTGCCTATGCCATCAGCATTTCAGGGCCGGCGATGCGCCTGACCCACCGGGCACTGGAAGACATAAAATCCCATATTCTCAAGGTGTCTGAAGATCTGTCCCATAAAATGGGCAGTTGATCCAGGACTGCTTCCCCATTCTGCATTTCTTTTTTTCTCCGTTCTTGCCCCTTGAACCTCAAAAACCTCACCCGTCAAGCCGCAAATCTCAAATCTCACCCATCAGACCCAAAATAAATACATAAAAAATCCTTGACAAAACCGGGAGATTTTTTTTATCTCTTAGGTGTCACGCCATAAAAACAATCGTCACGTTATATGTGACATATCTTGAATATTTTTTTGGAGGCAGCATGAAAAAGAAAAAACTGACCCGCTGGGACCTGCAGAACAAAAAACAGGCCGGAGAAAAGGTCGTCTGGATCACCGCCTATGATTACTGGAACGCCACTTTTGCCGAAGCCGCAGGCATGGACATGATCCTGGTGGGAGATTCTTTGGGCATGTGTGTATACGGATACGAAGGCACGGTGCCGGTGACCATGGACCAGTGCATTGTCCACAGCGAAGCTGTGCGCAGGGGCGCTGCAAACACATTTATCATCGGTGACATGCCGTTTTTGTCCTACCAGGTCAGTGTGCCGGAGGCGGTGCGCAATGCCGGCCGGTTTCACAAGGAAGCCGGTGTGGATGCCATCAAACTGGAAGGCGGCAAGCGCGTATGTCCCCAGATCCAGGCCATTGCCGACGGCGGCATGCTGGTTATGGGCCATATCGGTCTCACCCCCCAGAGTTCCGGACAGCTGGGAGGATTCAAGGCCCAAGGCAGAACCGCTGAAGCTGCCGCTGAACTCATTGCCGATGCCAAATCCATTCAGGAATCCGGGGCCTTTGCCCTGCTGGTGGAAGCCGTTCCCCCCGAGGTATGTCAGATCATCACAGATACCCTGACCATTCCGGTGTACAGCATCGGTGCAGGCATTGATGCCGACGGCCAGCTCATGATCTCATCTGATGTGGCAGGGGTGTTCCAGGCATTTACCCCCAAATTTGTCAAAAAATATGAAAACCTGGGGGAAAAAACCATCCAGGCGTTTTCCGCATACCGGCAGGATGTGCTGGAGAAAAAATTTCCCGCACCCGAACATACCTATAAAATGAAAGAAGGCGAACTGGCCAAACTGAAAACATTTTTACAGCAAGGATAATAAAAATGAGCGACGTATTGAACAAGATCAGAGATTTTATGGAAAAACAGGGGGTCCCGGGACGGGATGGTTATGATCTGGCAGCATCAGGCAAGGCCTTTGCCGACGGTGCCAATTTCAGAATTGAAATTGCCGGCGTTGAACGGGCCACCACCATGGCGTCCATGATCAAGGAGGCTGACCG